>CATLCV010000056.1 GCA_949893755.1 uncultured Lachnospiraceae bacterium
TGGTAGTCATCTGCCGTATAGGTCCTGTATTCTACGGTCAGCCCAAGCTCCTCCTCCGCCATGGCGATCGTCAGGTCAAATGCGCTTCTTGCTATATTTTTCGCATTGGGATTTGATTTTTCCATAGGGCCAAACAAATTGACTACCTTTTTATCCTTTTTCTCATTTTTGATCAGATTGTTGACGGATTCTTCCCTGCCTCCGCAGGCTGCTGCTGAAAGCATCAGCATAACGGCAAGGCCGGCCGCCGCTGATCCTTTCATTCTCCCCCAGATCTTTCTTTTCATTGCTATTTCCTTTCTTTGCACTACGGCGTTTTTTTAATACACTGCTTTATGACTTTTTTCAGCAGATCGATATCGATCGGTTTTGCCAGATGTACATTCATTCCTGCATCCAGTGCTTCCTTTTCATCTTCCGCAAATGCATTTGCCGTCATGGCAATGATTGGAATGGTCCGTGCGTCTTCCCGCTCCAGCACGCGGATCGCCCTGGTGGCGTCATATCCATTCATTACCGGCATCTGGACATCCATCAGGATTGCATCAAACTCGCCTTCCGCCGCATTCGAAAAACGCTCTATAGCCATCTGGCCATTTTCAACGACCTCACATCCCGCCCCCTCGATCGAGAGGATCTCTTGAAGAATCTCCGCGTTGATCTCGTTGTCTTCCGCCGCAAGAAAATGCAGTCCCTCCAGAGTCACGTCCTCCGCGCCCCCGGGTGCTGTTTCTTCCTGCCTGTCACTCTGCATTTCCATAATCTTTTCTTTAAATGCAGATACAAAAAATGGTTTTGCAAGCATCTCCGTGTTCTCAACGCGGAGCGCCTCTTCTATCCCGGTATCATCATACGACGCCAGAAACAGGATCGGCACCGTATGCAAAATGATCTCCCGCAGCTTTTCCGCAGTATGGGCGCTGCCGGGATCCGACCCGTTCCAGTCCAGCAGGATCAGATCATAACCGCTATAACCTTCCGGCGACTGAGGCTGACTGTCATTCCCGCTGCTGCCTTCCGGCGACTGCGGCTGACTCTCCTCCCCGCTGCTGTCTTTCCCGTGATACTCCCGAATATGCCGCAGGGCTTCCTCTTCACCGGAGACTGTATCCACATGGATCCCGGTGTCTTTCATCAGCACCTGGATATTTTCCGTACTCTCCGCGTCGCCGTCCACGAGCAGGATACTGGAAATTCCGTTTTTCTCCCAGAACTGCCTGTCGGCCCGGCCTTCCGGTATGCGGAATTCCAGTTCTACCTTGAAAAGAGTTCCATGATCCACTTCACTGGTCACGTCGATCGTACCGCCCATGAGCTCTACGATATTTTTTGTGATCGCCATGCCAAGGCCCGTTCCCTGAACCTTATTGGTGGTACTGTTCTCCGCCCTGGTAAATGCATCGAAAATGGTTTCCAGGTACTCCGGCGTCATCCCGTATCCGTCGTCTTCCACTTCGATCCGGATATGCTCATACTGACTGGAGCGCTGTTTGAGACCGATGATCCTAAACCAGATATTGCCTCCCTCGGGCGTATATTTTACGGAATTGGAAAGAAGGTTGATCAGGATCTGGTTGATCCTCGTCTCGTCCCCCAGCAAATATTCGTGCTTGATGCCTGTGACTTCCAGGTGAAAGCTCTGTGCCCTTGCCTGCGCCATGGGCCGGATGATCGCGTCTACGGAGGACACCAGGTCGTTCAGGGTGAACTCCTCAACCGTAAGCACCACCTTTCCGCTTTCAATCTTGGAAACGTCCAGGACGTCGTTGATCAGACTGAGCAGATGCTGTCCGGAGGCAGTGATCTTCTTCGTATATTCCCGCACCTTCACCGGATCTTCCGCATCCTTTGCAAGCAGTGTCGTAAATCCCAGAACCGCATTCATCGGGGTCCGGATGTCATGCGACATGTTGGAAAGGAACGTGGTCTTGGAGTTGCTTGCGATCTGCGCGGCCTGCAGGGCTTCCGCCAGCCGCTGGTTGTGTATCTCACGTTCGGCCTCACGCTCTCTCCGGAGCCGTTCCTGCTGTCTCTGGTTCAGGTAGTACAGCGTACAGCAGAGGAAAAAGGCAACCAGCATTACTATGATGACAATAAAAATGTTCTGGTTGACGGTGCGCCCCTCCTGCTGGATCGCCCCGATGGGCACGTAACCGATCAGGTAGACCGTTCCCTCATTCACCGCCCACATATAGTTCAGGGCGCTTTTTCCCTGTATATTGTGATAGAATAAAATATTATCCCCGTTTTTCACGCATTCCGAAACCTCTGCCCGAAGGCTTTCTTCCTGTATGTTGTTGGCACGGTAAAAGTCTTCCAGGTTCAGATGTCCGGCATCCCTCTCCCCCATTCCCTTGGGTTTGAGTACAAGTCTCTCGCTCTGGGTATCCATGATATAAAGCATGGCCTGCCCGTTATAGAAACCATCCGGAAGCGACCGGTCAAGCGCGTCATACACGTACTCGATATACAGGGAGGCAATCTCCTGACCGTCCTTTTCCACCGGGCACTTGATCGTATACGCCCAGGTCCCCATATAATTGATATACGACTGGGAAATCGGAAGCCCGTCAACGCTCCCCCCTGATGAGAAATCAAGTTCTTCTTCGGTAAACAGACCTCCTGTATTGGAAACACCTTCTTCCTCCCCGGAGAAGATCAGAGACATCTTTACCATGGTCTGATTCATGTCATAGTTGCAGACAAACCGCTCGGGATCTTCAAGATCCGCGATCTCCTGCGCGATCAGCTTCTGGAACTCTGCCTCCTTCAGCAGGATGGCTTCGATCGTCCCCTTCATCAGATCCAGACTCTCGCTCAGGTTCTGGATGGCAGAATCCGACATCTCCTTGGAGATCTTGTGCGCCACGGAGAATATGACAGCTCCGAAAATGCTGAAAATCAGTATAATAGAAAGAAGCAGAGGGAAGCCTTTGTCTTTTTTTCTTCGGTTCTGCTTCTTTTCTGTTCTTTTTTCTTCGTTGTTATTCATTTCTCTTTTCACTGGATAACCCTTTTCCACACGGGATAATGCAACTGTTTATTACAATAATATTATACCTCTATACATATTTTCGTGTCAATATGATTCCTGTTTTTGTGGAAGGGGCGGCAGGGGCAGGCTGATCGAAAAAAAGCTATCCCCTACGTCAATAGAGGATAGCTTTTAATTCAATCAATGCTTCAATCTCTACCGGGATGTTTCCCGGTAGTACATTCACGCCTATGGCAGATCTGGCCGGTAAGCCGGCCTCCTCCCCGAATATTTCCGCGAGCAGATCTGTGGCTCCGTTGGCAACATCGGGCTGGTCATAAAAATCATTTTCAGATGCTACCAGCGCCAGCATTTTTACAAAGGATCCAATCCGGTCAAGAGGGCCGATATCCCGCCGGAACGCAGCCAGCAGGTTCAGCATGCAATTTCGTGCCGCCTCATATCCTTCCCCTTTTGTGACTTCTTTTCCTAATTTTCCATACTTCTGAAATGTGTCTGTCGTACTGCCGAAACCGGAGCAGTAAACCAGCCTGTCATCCGAAAAGAAACGGATCGGGGTATAATTGCCGCCGCGGGCCGGGGCTGTGGGAAGTATGATTCCCAGTTCTTTCAATCGTTCTTCTATCATTTGCTGTCACCTTTATTTTTCCTTAGCAGAAGCCTTCTTCCTCCAGGAACAGCTTCGATTCGGATGCTACCATGTCGAAATCGCTCAGGCCGATTCCGCCCGGATCGCCCACTCCTGCCAGTCCGCCGTTCTGCCAGCCTTCCCACTCTACGGCACAGTATCCCTGGTAGCCGATCTCTTTCAATGCGCGCGCCACTTCCTGGAAGTCCACAAATCCTGCTCCCAGCCACACATGCTGGCACTGGATGATATTTGTAAATCCGACCTCGTCCTTTACATGTACGCAGTTGATGTGTTTTCCCAGTTTCAGGATCGCGTCGTAGACCGGCATCTTCGGCTTGATCGTGGTATAGAAGGTTCCTGTATCGACCGTAACGTATACGTTGTCCAATCCGATCTCATGGTAGAGCTTGAACCACTGATCCACGGAATTGATCAGGGTTCCCTGAAGGATCTCCACGCTGATGGTCATATTTCTTTCTTTTGCATAGCGCGCGCATTCTCCTACATTCTTTACGATCATGTCCCATGCTTCCTTCCGGGTCATGATGTTGTACAGTGCCGGATCATAAAAGCCCTGCGCGATCAGCGAGCATACCGTATCCGCACCCAGATAGACCGCATCGTCAATGGCATCCTTCATCATCTGTACGCCTGCTGCAGCGTCAAACCAGCGGGGAGTCACAAAGGTACAGTGTGCCCCAAGAGACTGCAGGTGCACGCCGGTCTCCTCCAATGCCTCTTTTGTCTTTCTCATGATCTCCGGCTTTTCCTCCGGCGGGATTTCCGCAATCTTGGAATATACGATATCCATTCCTTCATATCCATGCTCTTTTACTTTATATACCAGTTCGTTCAGCGGGATCTTCCCCCAGCTGTTTACCGCGCATCCGCAGATCTCCAGCCGCCCCCACGGCATATTCGGCCATACTTCCATTGAAAGCTTTAATTTTGTCATCTTTGTTTTCCTCCTTGTTTTTTATCAGCAAATGGAGAGTCCCCCATCTACCATCAGATTCTGCCCGGTAATAAATCCGGCCTCGTCGCTTACCAGAAATAATGCCGCATTTGCCACATCCTCCGGAGCCGCCATCCGCTTGATCGGCGCCGCATTTGACCAGTAATCATAAAATCCTTCCACTTCCTCATAAGCCGACTGGATCATCGGGGTATCCGTAGCGGCCGGCGACACCACATTGACACGGATCCCGTATTTTGCATTGTCTACTGCCAAAGCCCTGCTTAATGCATTGATTCCCCCTTTTGACGCAGAATATGCATCCGCGCCGCATCCGATCACGCCATTGATGGAAGAGCAGTTCAGGATCACCCCGGACTGCCTTTGGATCATGTGAGGGAGCACTGCCTTGCAGGCGTAAAACACACTCCGCAGATTGATCGAAAGGATCGCGTCCCAGTCCTCGGATGGTGTCTTTACCGTGGAATCCATCACATAAGGCGCGGAATAGCCGACTCCTGCGTTGTTGAACAGGATATCTATTTTTCCGTACTCCTCCAGGGTTCTCTCCGCCAGACAGCGGACCTGTGCCTCATTCCGAACATCCGTGGGGCAGCAAAGACAATCCCCGCCCTCATCCCGAATGATTTTCGCGGTTTCTTCCAGTTTGTCCGGATGCCTTCCGGCTATCGCAATTTTCGCGCCCTCCCGCGCAAACCGGACAGCGCTTGCGCGGCCGATCCCGCTGCCGCCTCCGGTAATCACTGCAACTTTATTTTCCAGCCTCATCATTTATCTCCTTTTTTTGTAATCTGCAGGCCACTTTTCAGCCCATGAGCCGTAATGATCCCGACTGCCGTATCATTTTCACCGATCACCTGATCTGCCGCCAGCCTTTCGATGGCAGCCGCAGCAGCCGCGGATGCCGGTTCCGCAAACAATCCTTCCCGGCGCGCCAGCCGTTTGACCGCAGCCATGATGTCTTCATCCGATAGCTTCACTCCCGCCCCATTGGAACGGTAGATCGTATGCAGAGTCCTGGTTCCGTCCTTCTCATATCCCTTCAGCGGATCCGCGATGGCTCCGGCAATGGTACTGCACTGCTGCCAAGCCTGAACCTCATCCCGTTTTTCCAGCCAGGCATCAATGATCGGGGCGCAGCCCTCTGCCTGTACACCGATCATCCGGGGCAGACGGCTGCAGAAGCCGAAAAGCTGCAGCTCCCGGAAGCCTTTGTAGATCCCTGTCAGCATTGCACCCGCACCCAGCGGGACCGCGATCCAGTCCGGCACCCTTCTTCCCAACTGCGCAAAAATCTCATACGCAATCGTCTTGTCCCCTTCCATCGTATATGGATTCAGATACGTGGATGTGATATTCGCCCACCCGTTTTTCTCACTCAGCTCCCGGTTGACACGGTAGCTGTCACTGTAATCCCCTGTGCACAGCGTTAATTCCGCGCCGTGGAATTGGGCCTGGACCATCTTCCCCATTGGCGTAGAATCCGGTATACTGATGTGGCACCTCATTCCGCCTTTTGCCGCATAGGCCGCCAGAGAAGCGCCTCCGTTTCCGGTGGATGCGGTACTGACCTCCTGATATCCCAGCTCCTTTGCCGCGGAAATCCCTACCGTATTCGGACGGTCCTTGAACGACAGAGTCGGGTTTCGGGTTTCATCCTTCCAGTACGCCCTGCAGCCTGTTTTTTCCTTTGCCGGATATAAGGGAGTGGCCCCTTCCTTCATGGAAATGATATTGCGTCCCTCTCTGACAGGCAGCAGCTCCCGAAAATCCCACATCCCCGAAAAGCAGTTCAGCGCAGCGTCCAGCCTGCTTCGGTCCACCTTGCCGTAATCGCAGACAACCTCCAGGGAATCGCCGCATACGGGGCATTCATACCGCATTTCCAGAGGGCCTTCCCAATCACAGCTCCAACATTTTAATCCTTTTGCATGCATCTTTATTTTCCCTTTTTCTCCCTTGGGCATCCCTTGTGAAACGGTGCATGGCCCTAATGGGATCCCCTCGGATATACCTATAGAAAGTTCGGCGGCACCCCCAGGCTTTTGAACGCCTGCGCCGCTTTTTCAATATGCTCTTTTCCCTGATGCAGGCTGAAGCACCCGTGCCCGGAATAAAACTGCTCCACTTCCAGTTTCTCCAGCGCAATTACGCTTTCCGCATAACGGCGGATGTCCGCCCCCGGAATATTCTGCAGGTTGATCCTTCCTCCATGCATCAGCAAATCTCCCACAAAGATCATCTTTTTTCCGGAAAAATAATAGCAGACCCCGCCCGGGCTGTGCCCGGCTCCGTCACAGACAAGGATCTCTTCCTCTGAAATCCGGAACCGCTCTCCTGGAACCGCTGACAGATCTGTCTGACAGCCCTTCCATTTATAATCCGCCGGATAGTATCCCGCGTTTCTTGCGATATCGAGACCATTCGCGCTTTCATCCGCTTCCTCAATGGATCTTCGTTCCTTTTCCGGCGCCACGACCCTGGCATGAAAATATTCCTTTATCACGGATAATCCGCCGGTATGGTCCGCGTGATGATGGGTCACGAGAATATGGGACAGTGTATTTTTCAGATCCTTTTCAATCTCCCGGATCACATCCTTCTCTGCAAGTCCTGTTCCCGCATCGATCAAAACCGACTCTTTGCCGCAGTCAACCAGATACACATTGCAGTCGCTGGGATGCGTCATGCTCAGCGACATTGCGCCGCTGGCCTCGAGGGACACCGTTTCATTCAATCTCATGCCGACCCTCCTTTCCCGCCTCCCGGTTCAAGGCGTCTCTGACTTCTTTCGAAGTCACCATGGCATAATATACCTTTACCGAATCTTCCAGCTGCCTGATCTCCACATATTCCTCATTCGAATGCGCCTGGGCAATATTTCCCGGGCCGATCACCACTGCCGGCTTACCTGTAAAATAAGCCGGAAGGGCCGCGTCGGTCCAAAAGGGCAGTCCGATACACGGCTTCCTGCTGCCCGTCACTTCCGCAAGCACCTCCTCCAGACACTGCAGCACTTCCGCATGGGGCGTGGAATCCAGCGGCGGAAACGGACGGCTCTCATCCCCAAGAAGAATCTCTGTCTCAATATCTGCAGCACCGACATTTGCTTTTTGAGCCGCTGTCCTGATCTCTTCCATGGCCCGGGCCGCGTCCTCCCCGGGAACCAGCCTCCGGTCAAGCTGTATCCTGCACAATTCCGGGACGATCGTAGGTCTTGTCCCGCCGTCCATTCTCCCCACATTGACAGACGCCGCACCCAGCAGCGGATGCACCCGGTTCTGCTTCAGCTCCGGTATCACCTCATGGATCAGGGTATTGACAAATCGTACCCCGTCGTAGACCGCGTTGTGCCCTTCTTCGGGTACGCTCCCGTGAGCCGCCTTTCCTTTAAAATCAATCTGCAGCCACGCAACCCCTTTGTGCGCCGCGCCGATCTGCAGGTCCGTGGGCTCTCCTACGATCGTCAGATCCGCGGCGTAGCCCTGTTTCAGCTCCTGCCTCATACCATAGGAACCGCTTTCCTCATCCGAAACCGCAAGGAAACGCACACTTCCGCAGATCTTGGGCTGCTCCGCAAATAATTGTTTCATCACCATTGACATGGCTGCCAGAATCCCCCGCACGTCTACGGCTCCCCGTCCGTATAGCCTCCCGTTCTCTGTGCGCCCCCGAAAGGCCTCCGGCATCTCATAAGGGGGCACCGTATCCAGATGGGTGCAGAGGACTACTGCCGGCCCAGGAAGCTTTCCCCGGTATTCGCAGGAAACATTGTATCTTCCGTTATGATCGGTCAGCTCCGCCGGCAGCCCCATCCCGCACAATTCCTGATACAGGGCCTGCGCGGCTTTTGTCTCCTTTTCCTCCAGCTCCGCGTATCCCGGAACCGCAATGAGGCGCTTTGCAAGCTCGATCAAATCTTTGTTCAAATTGTTCACCTTCTTTTATCTGAAGAACCGGCCGCGGGTTTTTCCTATGCAGAACACCGCTTTCGGTTATCCGGCCCGCTGCGTAAGGCCGTACATCTCATGGACCGCCCTGCAGTATCCTTTATAAACAGAATACAGCCGTTCATACTGCCTCACACGCCCGGGATCCGGTTTTACAGTTTCCGCGATCCGCACTGCTCCATTTGCCAGTTCACGCAGTCCCTGTTCCCCACGGCCTCCCGCTGCCGCGATCAGCGCCGCTCCCAGTGTGGACGCATCCGATTCTTCCAATATATGGACCTCCATCCCCAGGATATCTGTCAAGATCCGGATCCATGCTCTGATACGCGTCCCGCCTCCGCTGAGATGCACTGCTCTGATCCGTTCTCCCATATCCCGGAGCACATCCACGCTCTCTCTGATGTGGAAGGACACGCCTTCCATGACGGCCTGAAACATCACTCTCTGATCCGCAGTCGTAGACAGCCCGAGAAATGCCGCGCGGTCCGAGGGATAAAAATAGGGGGAACCGCTCCCGGTCAGAAACGGGAGGAACATCACGCCGTCGCTTCCGGGCGGAAATTCCTCAGCCCCGCTTGCAAGCGCATTCATTTTGTTCAGATCCTCTTTCGTCATATGCCGGCACCCGGACAGCATCTGATATCCCCAGTTCAGCGCCAGCCCTCCGGAAAATACGGATCCCATCGCATAGCCTCTGCCTTTTAAAATTCCCGGATGAAAGGTCAGTTTCCCGTAGCCCCGTTCCTTTTTTCCCGAAATATGCATACATACCTGCCCGGAGGTGCTGAGTGTCACTGCAAGCACGCCCTCCTGAAGGCTCCCGGTCCCGATCTGGCTGCATGCCATATCCGCCCCGCCGCAATACACGGCGGTTCCCGGGTTTAATCCGCATCGAGCCGCAATCTCTTCCCGGACTGCTCCCACATACTCCGCCGCCTGCCTGATCTGGGGAAACAGATCTTCCCGCAAACCGATCTGCCTGATCAGCTCCCGGTTCCACCGATTCTGTTCCTCTTCATACAAAAGCGTATTGCCGGCGTCCGTAGGATCCGTATTCAGCACTCCGGTCATTGCATAGCGAAGATAATCCTTTGCCATCACAAATGTCCTGGTTTTTTGATACTTTTCCGGTTCCTGTTCCATAAACCAGAGCAGCTTCGGTGCCGCGAAGCAGGCCAGCGGCTTATTCCCCACGGCCCGGCGGAATGCCTCCTCCTTCTCTGCCAGCAGACGGTCCGCCTGTTCTTTGCACCGGGCATCCCCCACGGTCATGCAGGGGTACACCGGCCGGTTCTCATGATCTAAAAATACGGGAGAGCTCATATGTCCGGAAAAGGAGATTGCCCTGATCCTGTCCCTGCCTGCTGCCTCCGCACATTCGCGGATCACTGCGAATGCAGGCTCCAGCCATCCCTCCGGATCCTGTTCCAGCCATCCCTCATGGGGCGACCGGGTCTTGTGCATTTGGGACGCTACATAGATGCGCCTTCCATTTTCGTCTACGGCCATACACTTCATGCCGGTTGTCCCGCAGTCGATTCCCAGATAAATCTGATCCATATGGTTTCCTCCTGAACTGCTGCCCGCAGCCTGACGAATGATCCTCCGCCCCGTCAAAAGCTGCTGATCTTCGTCCTGTATTTCTGCAGATATCTCTGATTTAATTCGGCACCGCCCTCGATGTTCCCGCTCACAAAATATTCTGCCTCGATTCCCAGCTTTTCTTCTTCCTCCGACAGCTGAGAGATCAGCATGTTCCAGATCAGGGCTCCGGAAATCGTAGATCCCGGCGCGATCCTGTGATTGTTGATCTTCACCAGCGCATCCCCGTGCGGGACATGGGTATCGATCACATAATCCGCATAATCGATCAGATATTTTCCGGAAGAATGACGGCTTTTTTCCTGATTGACATATTCCCTGGAGGAAATGGCAACCACCTTCGCTCCCCGCTCTCTCGCCTGGGACGCGATCTCAATGGGACATCCATTGATGCCGGAATTGGAGAAAATAAATATCATGTCGTCTTTTTTGATATTGATCCTTCCGATCACCCATCCTCCGTATTCTTCCATTTTTTCCAGATGCGAGCTCTTGACCGCGCCGTCGTGGAGCATCAGCGCCGTGTCAAAGATCGGTGTCACCGGAACCAGTCCCCCTGCCCGGTAAAACGCCTCCTCCACCAGAATATGGGAATGCCCGCACCCGAACAAAAACAGCTGTTTCTGATTTTTCAGCGCCACCGCCATTGCCTTCGCTACCGTCTCGATCACCCGGGATTCCTTGCTGAGGATCTCGGAGCCGATGGAATTGATCACTTTAAAATATTGTTCATATCTCTTCATAATGTACCCCTTTGCCTGACAAAATCTATTCCTTAACCGCCCCGGCCGTCAGTCCGCCGATAAAATATTTTCCTACAAACGCAAAGATCAGGATGATCGGAAGCATTGCCAGCGTTGCGGATGCCGTGATCTGCCCCCACTGAACCGTATAGGAGCTCGTGATTGCTTTCAGGACAATCGGAAGTGTCTTATAGTCGTCAGAAATCACCAGTATGGATGCAAATGTAAATTCAGTCCATGCAGAGATCAGCCCGTATACAGCAACTGTCGCAATTCCGGGTTTGATCAGCGGAAGATGGATCCGAAATAAAATTCCCATTTTGCTTAACCCGTCCATAGACGCCGATTCATCCAATGATTTGGGCACGGATGCGAAAAATCCGTTCATCAGCCATACGCAGAACGGTGCCGCGAAGGTCACATTCATGATGATCAGTGCCGCGTAGGAATCGATCAGATGTATCTTTGCCATGATGTCATATACCGGAACTACCAGCAGGATCCCCGGGAATATATACGCCAGCAGGATGATTTTATTAAAAAATGCTTTTCCTCTGAACTCAAAGCGATACAGTCCGTAGCTTGCCAGGATCACGATCACAAGCAGGATCACCACCGTACCTCCGGCAACGATCAGGCTGGATTTCAGACCGGCCACAAAGGTCGGCGTGCTCAAAAGCTGCTGATAATGGGCCAGGGTAGACTTCACCGGCCACAGATCCGGATGGACGATCGTATCACTTGTTTTAAAGGATGAGATCACGATCCAGTAAAATGGAAATGCAATGATAAATGTGAGGAATACCGCAAAAATCTTCCCTGTCAGCGGGACCCTGCCCCGCTTTCCAATCTTTTTTTTCATGTTCTCCTCCTATTCATCCTCTGACGGTTTTGACAGCTTTGCCAATATGGATGCCAGAACCAGCAGCAGCACGGCTGTCACAATGGATACGGCTGACGAGCGTCCGATCTGGTAGTTTTTAAATGCTTCCCGATAAATATAGATCGGTACTGTGGTCGTCAGATTCAGCGGTCCGCCTTCTGTTGTAATAAAAATCGTGTCAAAAATATTAAAGCACCACAGTGTCCCGATCACCACCAGAGCAAATGTGATCTTGGAAAGTCCGGGCATCGTAATGTAGCGGAATCTCTGCCATCTTGACGCTCCGTCCACCTCCGCGCTTTCATATAAGGTTTCCGGGATCGTTGACAGACCGGACATGAGGATGATCGTGGTAAATGGAAACCAGTGCCACACATTGACTACGATCAGCGTCCACATGGCCCTGGACTCTCCGAAAAAGTTGATCCCTTCCTGAATGAGATTCATTTTCTGAAGCAGGTCATTGAGTATCCCATAGGAGCTGTTAAAGATCCACTGCCACATAATGGAAACAACGATCGTCGGAATGATCCATGGGATAATGCTCCATGTTTTGGCAATCCGCCGGAGCCTCCCGTGTCCGTTCAGCAGCAGTGCCGCGCCGAATCCCAAAACAGTCTGAAGCGCCGTGCAGCCGATGAGCCATTGGATGCTTTTCAGCCATGCCGTCCAGTAATTTTCATCCCGGAGGACGCTGAGATAGTTATCCAGTCCGACAAAATCCCCCTTGATCCCTACATAGGTCGTGTTTCTCAGACTTTCAATAAATACATTGACCACAGGAATAAAAACGGTCACGAGAAGCCATATCATCAACGGCGCGATCAGAACATACGGAAGCCATAGCTGCTTTTTCTTCACTTTTGTTTTCATCAAGTCCTCCTGTCTGAGCGGATAGCGCATTTCCTGCGCTATCCTGTTCCAAACAGCTGCCTGCATTTTTTATTTGGCAACCGCCTCTTCCATTGCGTTCTGCCCCCACTCGGCAGCTTCTTCCGGCGTCTTTCCATTGACCGTGATCTGCTGCAGTGTCTGTGCGATCAGATTCGGTCCGGTGATGGAACCGATCTTGCTGCAGATTCCATCTGTAAATCCGAACAGTTCGCCCGTTGAAGCGGAATCTAATAAGCCCTCTACCTGATCCGGATATTTTTGAAGGATTTCATTGGATAACCAGCTGTCGTATTTTCCGCCTGTCTCTGTCACCGGAAGGAACAAGCCTGGTTCCGCATTCAGGAAATCTCCATAAGCCTCTTCACTCAGCATAAAGTCGAAGAAGGACTTGGCCGCTTCTTTTTTTGCCTCATCATCAGACAGGAGCATGAAACCGTTGGAGTAATAAATGCTTGTAGAGGTACAGGAGCCGTCCAGCACCGGAATCGGAGCACAGCCCAGATTCTCGGCAGATACGCCTGATTCGGATTCAAATGTGGATAAATACTGCCCCTTTTCGATCGCCATTGCCACTGTCCCCTGGTTCAGCAGAGCCTGGGGTTCGCCCCATGCATAGGTGTCGCAGTCACTGGGAGCGTACTGCAGCAGCTCCTGATATAATTCCAGTGCAGCAACCGTGCCTTCGTTGTTGAAGGTCACTTCGTTGTCCGCATTTACAACGTCTTTCCCGCCTGCGGACGCGATCAGGGAATAGAGCACCTGGTCTGTCGCCATGGACAGGGATGCCGGAAGCGCGATCCCGTATTTCCCGTTGTCCTTGTCCGTCAGCGCCTTCGCACATTCCACCAGCTCTTCAAAGGTTGACGGAGCCTTCAGGCCGGCCGCGTCAAACAGGTCTTTCCTGTACCACAGCACCTGCGTCATGCCGAAAGCGGGAATTGCGTAAGTACCGTCTTCATAGACATACGGTGTCAGCGCGCTGTCCAGAAAGCTGTACTTTTCATTCAGTTCCTCTACCATATCGCTGACATCCTGTACGACCTTCATGTCATAGATCACGGAGCAGAAATCCGGAATGGACTGCAGGATGTCCGGCCCGTTCCCCGCCTGGATGGCTGAGGGAACCTTGGTATAGGCGTCGTCCCAGGACTGTACCGCGACATCTACCTCCACCTCGGACTGGCTTTCATTGTATTTCTTGATGACTTCCTGAAATGCCTGTACGCGGGAATCCGTCTCTTCCATATGCCACAGGGTCAGCTTCACTTTTTCTCCGCTCTCCCCGCCCCCGCTCTTGTCCTCCCCGGGAGCCGCATTCTCTCCGCCGCCGCTGCATCCGGCAAGCGTTCCCACGATCATAGCTGCTGCTAATACTGCACTGATTATCCTTCTTTTCATACTCTTTTTTCCTCCTGTGATTTGTCAGCGATCCGCATTGCGGATTGCCTGAGTGAAAGTATTCGTATCGGTTTCGAACGGCAGGCCGCAGAGACGTCTGCCGTTCTGAAATTTAATCACATATGCAGATAGCAGACCTTATCATGAATCACCCTGCTGTCTGATATATAATTACGGTGTTGTCAGGACAGCGGAAAAGATATATTTGTCTGCCCTGTAAACGGATTCTACATACTCGACAGGTTCCTCCCCTTCGCCGTAGGAGATACGGCTTAAGTAAAACATCGGCCTGCCCAGCGGCACTCCCATCTGTATGTTGATCTCCTCTGTGGCGCTGGAAACCTCGATCGTCTCCTTTGCCCTGCCAAGCTTCACGCCGCATTTTTCACCCAATACCTGGTATAGGGATTCTGTTTCAAAATCGTGGCGCATGATCTCCTGGTATCTGTTCTCTTTATTGTTGATATATGCGTCCTCCAACGCGACGATCTCATCGTTGATCATCCTCAGACGCTTTAAATTGATCACGCTGTCTTCTGTGCTGATTCCCAGCTTTTCCGCAACTGCCTGGGATGGCTTCTCTTCCTGAAACCGCAGGATCCTGCTGTGTGTGTGCTTCCCCGGCGCCTTATTGTCCCCGGTAAAGCCTGTCAATGTAAACAATGACTGCGTGATCTTCGGCTCTGAAATAAAGGTCCCGACTCCTTTTTTGCGGACCACAAGACCTTCATTGACAAGCAGGTCGATGGCCTTCTTTACCGTCATATGGCTGACGCCAAGCTGCTCGCAGTACACCCTGTCAGAAGGCAGCATGTCCCCTGGCTTGAGTGTTTTATCTCTGATATTGCTCTTAATCTCATTCGCTACTTGTAAATAGACCGGTACTGTGCTTTCTGAATTGATCTTCATGCTCTTCTTTCCTCTCTTCATTATTATGCTGTATAGTGCTTTACACTATGTATCCTGTACCTGTCCATTATACCAAGTTGAAATATTGGTGTCTAGCTAACCGTATATCTTGGTAGCTACATATCTAGATAACTAGCTATGTTATGCATTCATAATACATAGAATTGCTGAATTTGTCAACAATTTAATTAGCATTCATTTATTTTTGGTATATTCTCACAAAAACAGAGTGGGGATTTTGTTGAAATCTGATAATACTTTTGAGGATATTTTACGACAAAGAAGCCAAAAATAGAAAACATCGCCTTCTCAGTTATACTGAATCATGTTATACTGATATTACTGATTATTTTTCTTTATAATTATCTTGAGCAACGAAAAAACAGGAGATATCAATTAAACCGATATGGAAAGTGTCAAAATTTCTATGTAAGTTCGTTCGTAAAATCCAATAAACCAGACTTTTTTTAACTTACAAGGAATTTTTGAAACTCTCCTCATCGGTTATAAAGTAACTAATTCAGATGCATATCTCATTTTTAATAAGTCTCAGCAACACTGGAGATATCTTTTGATTTCATCAGCCGTATGCTCTATATGTGTTCTTCTGTTCCACAAAACCACTTTTCTGATTTTTTGCTCCGTTACTTCTTGTCCAGCCTTTTTAATTTGATCACGTATATTTTCTTTCATTCTGGCACCTCGCTCTAAAGCATCTTCAACGATTTGATACAAATATTCCATTTTTCTCAAATCTCCAAGATCATGGAAAACTGCATTCGCTGCGACAAGCGCTCTTCTCATATAAATGGCATTGTCTTTAAATAGCTCGCTTTCAATATAAATTCCCTGTGCTTCAATAAACAAACAGCAGAATGTCACCACTGTTCTCGTATTGCCTTCACGAAAAGGGTGTACCTTCCATAGTTTCGCCAGACAGTCTGCAAACTTCTGTACTATAGATTCAAATGCTTGTCTATTCCAATCTGTATGATTCATTTCATCCAATACTTTTGAAGCGTCTCTGACAATATCAAAACAATCTGAATATTCTATGGAAAGTTCCCCTAATATCACTTCCGCTTTTTCAATATTAATAATTCTCGGCTTCCCTGCCCAATCGTATACATCCTGAAAAATAGAATAATGCAGCTCACATAATGATTCAAAGTCAAATTTCCTTACGATGTCAGCAACAACCACATCTGAAAGGCGGCTTAATGTATAGTCTGCTTCCATTTCCCGCAATGTTTCTTCATTTCGAATATCTGCTAAGTTTCTCAGCACATCCGACTCTGGATATAAATATGGGTCTATCATCGGCATATTCCTTACCTCTTCATCTTATATTTCCTATCCAGTGCTTTTCTTAATTCTTCCGTGGTAATCTCACCGCGCTTTTCCTGCTCAATTAACTCTTTCATCTCCGTAGAAGGTTCCAACCCATCTACCTTTATCATTCCCAAGGCATACTCCCACTTTCTGTCTGATCTGACTAACATATGATAATCAACTCCTTCTTTTTATTTATAATATCATATATCGCAATTCATATCCACAGGATGGCCATAATATGACCGTAGATTTTATCTGTAAAAAAAGCTTGCGTCCTGACGCACACTCGCGCCGAAGCACGGCTGCGATAGCAGCCAATTTCCTTATGCGCGCAGTGCGCAGCCCCTCTCACCCAACCTCCTTCCCCGCATATTCCCGATAGATCACCGGCAGGATCACAACCGCCAGCACCGTATACAATCCCAGCAGCACCGGCACCGCGCCTGTGACCTTCTCCCCCAGGGAGCACAGGTTGAACATGCCAAGCAACCTCCCGGTCTGGAGCTGCTGATCCGGCAGGAATCCCAGCAGACGGGCAACCGCCGGGCTGTTGATATTTGCCAGGAATGACGGGATAAAGATCAGGATGAACGGAACGAGCACCGCAACCACGGTGGACCTGGTTTTTGCCGACACCAGCATGCTTAAGGCGGAAATGAACAGGCATCCGATGTACCCGCCGGCCGCGATCAGTAGATACTTTTCCAAAACCGTGATATGGTAAATGCTTTTCCAGCCGCTCTGGTCCGCCTGCACCGGGCAGGCCCAGCCCTCCCCGCCGAGGTAAAGCAGGACGGCTGCCGTATAGACCAGGAGGACCGCCCAGTAGATCACGGTGGCCATGCAGATGCCGGCTTTGATCTTGGCCGCGGTCGCCTGATCCCGTCCATTTCTTGCGGAAAAGAAAATGGCATCCGACCGCCACATAAATTCATTGGAAAAAATGCCGCCCACGAGATAGCCCAGGATGAGTATGGTCACCATCATGATAGTGGGCGCAAACTCAAAGAGCTGTGTCCAGCCTTTCATGTAATCAATAGAAAACGGTGTTTCAAGCTCTTCGTATTTCCTCAGCAGGAACTTCTTTTCCGCATCGGAAAACTGATCCTTCACGTCCACGTCCAGCCAGTCCGCCAGAAGCTTTACCCGGTTTGTATAAAAGGAAGCCGCGTCCTCTTCCGTCAGGGAATCCGCCCGGTAATAATCGTATTCCTGAAATCCTTCCGCATAAGAGCTGTTCAGCAGATTGCGGATCTCCCGGATTCCCTGTCCGCGGCTGTAGGCAATGTCATTCATCTGTAGATTGTCCGCCTGTGCTTCCGGCGATTCCCGGATCCGGCGGTTTTCCCGGATCACGCGGCGGAGCTGTTCCTCATCCAGCTCCCCGGACCACTCCTGCTGCGCCGCTTTTAATTTTGCAATTGCGGCGGGACCGCTTTCCCGATCCCCGTTTTCATTGATGTAGGACACGTCCATTGCCAGGAAGCACGTCACCCCCAGCACTGCAAGGAGCAGCAGGAGCGCGATCCGGGCGCTTGTCCTGCAGAATACTTTTTGAATCTCAAACTTCACCATTCGTTTTTCCTCCATATTTATAGAATTTCCATCATGTTGTCTCCCGCGCCGCATAAAGATTCCTCCACCCCTCCTGTCCACGGAAAATGCAGTAGCCGGAGTAGAATGCCGCGGCAGCGGTCACTGCAAGGGCGGCCGGCACGGAGAGCATCCCGTATATTTTTTCATTTGCCGCTGCCTGGATCCAGAGGATGCACCAGACGGAGCAGGCCAGAAGCGCAAATGTCTCGGAAAACATTTTCCGGCTGTACAGTGTGCCGAAGCAGATGCAGCAGGTGACGGAGTAGGGCAGGAAAAACTGGAGCAGCATTTCTTCCGGCGGCATTTTCCCGGTCAGGACGGTTGCCGCGAAAAATGCAAAGAGCAGCAAAAAATCCGCCATCGCAAACAGAAAGATCCGCGCCGCGTAAATCTGCCGCAGAGAATAAAAGGCCGTTCCCTCAATCTCCGTTGCCTGCGCGTTCCGGTTTTTCCACAGCTCCGGGAGCAGCAGGACGGCAAACAGGGGCGCCGCAACTCCCATGGATTTTTGAACTACAACGCCGCTTTCCGAGACAGCCAGCAGGATCCAGAGGAGCATCAGAAGCCCTCCCTGCAGGATCCACCAGCGCTTGCGGATATATTGGCTCTGCTGATAGAGAAATTCCGCGCTGGAAAGCTGCCCCCGGGACTCCATCTCATAAAATGCCGCTTTGGAGAGGCGGATGGTTTCCTGCAGGCAGCTCCGGCCGGATTCTGTGCGGCTGACGGACTCTGAAAGATATTCTCTGATCCGGGCATCTGATTTTTTCATAGCGTCTCCTTTCTTTGCCGCAGCCGGATTTTCGGCAACAGCTTGTTATATTCTGTTCCTGTCCACAACAACTAAATTTCCAAATATTCGGCCATCCATTCCCGTATTTTTCGGATCCGGTACTTTACAAGCGGCAGGCCGATCCCCAGGATCCGCGCGATATCCTTCTGCTTTTGTTCCTGCTGGAAATACAGAACCGCGACTTCCCGCAGCTCCTCCGGCAAGGCTTCGAAAGCCATACGGACCTCCATCGCCTGCTCCAGAGCTTCCGATTGGGAATCCGGATATTCCATTGCTTCCTCCAGGGGAATCTCCTTCTGATTCCTGACATAATTTTTCCTGTAATATTCGCTGCATACGTTTGAGGCGATCGCATAAAGGTAGTTGGCGGCCTTCCCATAGTGGCGGTACTGCGGCAGGGTGCGGAAAAAACGGACGAAGGTTTCCTGAGCCATGTCCTCGGCATAGCCGGGATCTCCGATATGCGAACGGCAGTACCTGAGTATCCTGGAAAAATATTTTTCCACAAATAGCTCGACGGCACGTTCGTCCCCCATCCGCATTTTTTGTATCAGCAAAATATCGGTATCCATGGTCTCCCTCCCCTCAGCAGCGCTTCCTATCTATTATAACGTGGAATGAGAGCAAAAAAGATAGCCGCGGAGGAAATTTTACTTAAAGCTGATCCAAAATTTCTCCGATATCACCATTGATACAAATAGATTTCTTTTTTATTTCATCCGGCGCATATGCCTCTCCATAGTTCAGACAGGCATAAACAGCGTCTTTCCATTGGTACGTCATACGCCAAAAGCTGTATTTTACTATTGTTGGCGTATTGAATCCGACTGCTGCCTCTAAAAACAGCACTTTCATATTCTGATGTCTGCGAAGAAATTCTGCATACCGCTCCGAAGCCAGATGCCATCCCTCATCCTCTACAAAGGTATGGTCCGCCCGGAGGTTCATGCTCATGGGCTCCCCGCACTTCGGGCATTGCGGAACAAGGTCTGACGGGACTATCATTTCAGGTGATGCGTCTTCCGGCAGAATCAATCTGCCATCCGTATCAATAACATAGCCCTGTGCTTCAACCATTTCACGGATAACAGACTCATTGTCGTAAGTATTCTGGTGGCATGGCCTGCTGCACTGGAACAGCCCATAATCCCCCTGTGTGTAGAAAAGCCGTTGTTTATCAAAGCCGGTCTTTTGGAAACAGTGATCCACATTTGTTGTGAGCACAAAATAATCCTGATCCTTCACAAGCTGAAACAGTCTGTCGTATACGGGCTTCGGCGCATCCATATACCGGTTGATATAGATATAGCGGCTCCAATACGCCCAATGCTCCTCCGGCGTACTGTACGGATAAAAGCCTCCCGAATACATATCCTGAAAACCGTACTTTACCTCAAAGTCGGAAAAATAGCGCGTAAATCTTTCCCCTGTATACTCAAAACCTGCAGCAGCCGAAAGACCTGCGCCGGCTCCAATGACCACCGCATCCGCCTGTGCAAGCTCTTCTTTCAGTTTTTCAATCTGCTCCAAGCAGTTTTCTGTAGATTTCGTAATCCTCATTTTTGAAAACATTGAAAATCACCTCCATGCTGCTGTGAATCTGTTTCCGGTAATCCATTACCGTTCTGACTGCAATCTCTGCCGCTTTGTCATTTGGGAAATGAAATTCTCCCGTAGAAATGCAGCAGAACGCAATGCTTTTTACCTTGTTTTCCTCCGCCAGCTCCAGGCAGGAACGATAGCAGGATGCCAGCATTTCAAGGTCCTGATGGGTAAGCCGGCCGTGGATCATGGGTCCCACCGTATGAAGGACATAACGGCAGGGCAGATTAAAGCCCTGTGTGATCTTTGCCTTTCCCACGGGCTCCTCATGTCCCTGCTTCTCCATCAGCTTCGCGCAGGCAGACCGAAGCTGAATGCCGGAAAAAGTGTGGATCGCATTGTCAATGCAGCCGTGGCAGGGGCAAAAGCAGCCCAGCATCTGACTGTTCGCCGCATTGACGACCGCATCGCAGGCAAGAGTGGTGATATCTCCCTGCCAGAGATAGATCCCCTCCTGTACCGGAGCCAGCTCAGAGAACCTTGTAATTCCCTTTTTTCTCGTTTCTTCCTGTAAATACGCATCCTGTATTTCCAAAAATTCATTACTTGCAGGCAGGGGCATCCGGATATTGAAAAGAGAACGCAGAAGCCTTTTCTGTCCGTCTTCCTCCTCCGGAATCTGCAGCTTTGCATATTCCGGCTGCTCTGTGAGCAATTCGTGGATCAGGTAAATTCTTCTTTCTGTCTGATTCATTTTCCACCTCGTTTCTGGACCACCTAAAACCGCAGTATTCGGCCTTCCTTTCTTTGTTTCGGCGTGGGATGCGGATCGCCCACGCGGGGATAGCCCAGCAAAAGCTGCATGACCGCATAGTGGTCCACGGGAATTTCCCACTTCTTTAATATTTCCTGCCCATATGGGTCTGCAAAAGCGTCCCAGCCCTGACCGATATAACAGGAGCCGATCCCCAGGGAGTGGGCCGCAAGCATCATATTTTCAGCGGCAATGGCGCAATCCTCCGGGGAAAAGAGGAAATTTTTCGGGGCAAACAGGGTAATGACCGTGGGCGCATCGTAAAAGGCGTTCTGCAGATTCGGATCATCTGCGATGCTGGGCTGTTCCCTGGACACGTAAGTTGTTGCCGTGGCCATACGGGGATTGGAATTTGCCCGCTTGATTTTTCCGAGCCGCTCATTGACTTCTTTTGTCTGGCAGACGGCAAAGATCACGCCCTGGCGTCCGCCCGCGCTGGGGGCATATAATCCCGCCTGCAGAATTTCCTGCAAGACGTCCTCTTCAATCTGTTTTTCATCAAATCTGCGGATCGCCCGCCGATGTAAAATAGTCTGCATCGTTTCATTCATCTTCAAACAACCTCCTTCCAGCATTGCGGGTCTGCCGCATAAAAACTTCCGTTTGTTCCCTTCGCGACGGCAGGACAGCCGCGGCAGAACGCCAATAGCTCGCACTTTGAGCATTTTTCAAATTTTTTGTAGTCCCGATAGGCTTCCATTTCACACACCCAGACATCCGCAAGCCTGTCTTTGAACACATTGCCCACTTTGCTGCCGGCTGCCCGCCGGCAGGCAAAGATGTCGCCGGTGGGGAGGATCGTGATATGGCAGTTGCCGCAGTTGCAGCCGCTGTAGATCATTCCGTCCTCTGCGGTTTCGGGAATTTTAAACGCTCCCGTTTCATATTCATACAGCGTCCACAGATGATCCTTCTTGTTGAAATAAGTCTTACAGCCTTCCGCCTCATACTCTTTAAATTTTTTATCACAGACTGCAAGCAGTTCCCGGTATTCCTGCGGCGTCATACCCGCATCCAGGTCGCCGCCGCTGGGAACATAACGGGAAAAAGCAAATACATTCACGCCTGCTTTTACAACCGCGTCGATAATTCCGGGGACCTCCATGCGGTTGGTTTTGGAAACCGTCGTCATCACCACGCTGCGGATTCCCGCACGGTTGATGCAGCCGATCTTTTCCATGGTGCAGTCGTAGGAGCCGGGCTTTCGGAACCAGTCATGCGTTTCTCGAAGCCCGTCGATAGACAGCTGATATTTCTCACAGCCGTAGGTCTGCAACTCACGGCATATCCGGTCGCTTAAATGAAACGGATTACCGAGAATGGTAAACGGTATGCTGTGTTCATGAAGTAATTTCAGCAGCCTCCAAAAATCCGGATGCAGGATCGGATCGCCTCCTGTGATATAAAAATAAGGCAGACGGTCGTAAGTCCTGCAAAAATCAAGGCAGTTATCGAACGTGTCCTGGATCTGCTGCCAGTTCATGGAATCTGTTTTTTTGCAGGCATCTCCCGAGAAAATGTAGCAGTGCCTGCACCGCTGGTCGCATTCGTCCGTAATGTGCCATTGAAAAGAAAAATATTGCTTCATTTCGCATACCTCACTTTGCCTTTTTATAAGAAATCGGCTCCGGCAGTCAAAGCCGTCACCGAAAGAATCTCCTATGCCGGGGCTGTCGGGAAATGATATTTCTGCACAATATTTCGCTGTGATATACAATCAGTCACGGCATATATTGCAGGAACCAGTCATTTCCCAATCCCCCAACATCATTGTGGAAAAATCAGAACGGTTTACTTGGCGCCGGCTCCACAAGCCGAACCGCAGGCCGCCGGTGCTTCTGCTGGCTGATTGCCCGCTCCGCAGGCTGCCGGTGTTTCTGCTGGCTTGTCAGATGCCCCGCAGGCTGAACCGCAGGCCGCCGGTGCTTCTGCTGGCTGATCGCCCGCTCCGCAGGCTGCCGGTGTTTCTGTTGGCTGATCGCCCGCTCCGCAAGCCGAACCTGTATTATTTCCGTTCCATCCAGTTAAGTTAGAAAGTGCCATTGTAGTAACCTCCATTTATGTATTCAGGGAGTTGTTTTGCTCTCTGTAATTTTTATTATATGAATTTCTCTGACTCCCACAAGTACGCACTTTTTTATAACCCAGGTTACTTTTTAGTAACTGTTGAGGATTTACAACGTTTTCCGGTATTCACTGTTTTGAAACTTTTTATAGCGGGCTTATGTTATTGTTTACGCAATGTCGTATACTCTCGCTGGACGGCATCCGCCAATACTGTAACTGATATTCAGCAACGCTTCCAACCATTGTATTTTAAGCGGTATTACAGTATAATCAAAAGAAACAGTTCTTTTGGAGTTCCAGGGCACGCCTTTTGAAGGTGCGGCCTGCAACCGTTTGGAAGTAATGGAGGTGCAGTATGAAAACGAAAGCCGAATTGCTGCCTGAATGCCCGGTAGCTACAACCGTTCAGCTCATCGGAAATAAATGGAAATTATTGATCATCCGCAATCTGCGGACACGGCCGTGGCGTTTTAATGAATTGCAGAAAAATCTGGACGGCATCAGCCAGAAGGTCCTGACGGACAATCTGCGGGCTATGGAGGCAGACGGACTGATCACCCGCACTGTGTATGCAGAGGTTCCGCCAAGAGTGGAATATTCCCTTTCCGAATTGGGAGAAACGATGCGTCCGATTCTTGACGCTATGGAAGAGTGGGGCAATTCCTATAAATCGGCGGTACATTCTTGAAAGATACATAATGAAAAGGCATCTGACGGTATCCAATGCCGTCAAATGCCTTTCCAATGAATATCCGATCACGCATACCACAACGCATGATTAGTAGTAGACACCGCATCCGCACCGGCGGACAGCGCCGTGATGACATGCTTCTTTTCGGACAGCAGGCCGCCGGATATCACCGGGATCTTCACGGCACTTTTGACCTGCCTGATGATATCCGGCATGATCCCGGGCATGATCTCTATGGCGCTGGGCATGGACAGCTCCACCTGCTTTTCCAGGGAATTCAGCGCGATCGAATCCACCAGAAAGGTCCGCTGTATCGCGATAAAGCCCTGCTTCTGCGCCTCCTTCACAAGATTTGGCTTTGTGCTGACGATCCCGTCCGCACCCGCATTTTTCAGGATAAACTCCACGGATACGTCCCGGATCGCCATGCCGGTCACAAAGTCCATGTGTACGATCGCGATTTTCCCACGGGCTTTCACCTGCCTGACGATCTCCGTGATATTGCAGATAGAACCATATAAAATAAATATGATCCTGCATTGTGTTTTAAAGCATTCCCGCAGATCCTCCTCATTTCTGACCGCGGCGATCATCGGAAAATCCGCGAGTATCTCAGACAGCTTCATACTAATCTCCCTCCTTATCATATGCTCCGCCTTCCTGCTCTAAGGTAGCGCCCCCTCACCTACGGTTCGAGGGCAGATCGCAGGATGGCATTTCAAGAATGCTCCGCATTGCCCTCCTACTCTAATTGTTAAATTCCTTCAAAACCTCCGCCATCTCATGCAGCCCTTCGAATACCGCATCCGGCTTTACATCGGATTTTTCTATGTCTTCCGGGCGGGTCTCCCCGGACAGGACCAGGATCCCGTTGGCTCCATTATTGACGCCGGTTTTTACATCGGTGTAGATCCGGTCCCCCACAAAACTGATGTACTCCCGGGGGATCTTTGTCTTTTCCAGGATCATATCGACGGTTTCCCTGAACGGCTTTCCCAGGTAATGAGGGTGCTTTCCGGTGGACAGTTCGATGGCCGCGCAGATGGATCCGCAGTCCGGAATGAAGCCTGTTTCTGTAGGGCAGTTGATATCCAGATGGGTGGAAATAAACTCTGCCCCGCTGCGGATCAGGGTGCATGCCTTAGTCAGTTTATCATAATCGAGTGTTTTGTCAAATCCAACGACAACGATGTCCGCATCCTCCCTGACCAGACGGATCCCGTATTCCTGAAAATGCTGTTCCAGGGCGCGCGTGCCGAGCAGATACACCGTTTTTCCAGGGAAATTTTTCAGCAGATAGATTGCGGTGACGTCCCCCGAGGTCATGATCTCCTCTTTCGTTATGGAACATCCCATTTTCGCAAGCTTACGTATGTAATTATCCGCAGAATCCGACGAATTATTTGTAAAAAAAATGAACTTCTTTCCTAATCTGGACACCTCGGATAAAAATTCCAGGGACCCTTTCAGAAGCTGGCTACCGAGATAAAATGTTCCGTCCATATCCAGCACAAACAGCCGGGTCTTTTCGAGCAATTGTTTTTTGTTCATCATACTTTTTAACTCCTTTGCGCATAACTTTTCTTAAGGGACTGCAGGGAAATAACTTGTGCAGATGATATTGGGACAAGTCAGATGGATAAGATATTTCCTTACTGTTCCTAAACAAACAGAGCGAACAGGTCTGATCCCATTCGCTCTGTTTCCGGATACTGTCTGGATAAAAAAAAGCAATCCAAAAGTCCCTTGTCATGGGATTCGGACTACTCTTAACACTCTTGTCTCTTTTCTTAATATACAACGTATCACCCGTGATGTCAATATGAAATTCACTGCATATCACACCCCTGCATGTCACACCCACCGCACTGAACAATTGCGGACGGCCAGGCCGCGAATTGCAACAATATGGATAAAAGAAACAAACAAAATCTCTTTTTCATTATGCAGAATATCTAAAGCTCTGAAAATTTGTTATTGACATACTCTGGAAAAACTGCTATATTGATAACACCTAGAGAAAATATAGAGAAAGGTAACTCAACGAGATGAGTTTGCCTTTCTCTATATTTTTTTATGCGGATTTGATCCGCCGTGAGTAAATATTTCATACAAGAAGAGGAGGAAAAAACATGCGTATTTTTCAAATTTCAGATTTTCATTTACGGGGCGACGGCAAGCTTTCGTTTCAAAAAGCGGACACGATCACTGCCATGAACCGGACGGTAGAATATTTTCTAAAATTAAAGGAGTATGAACTGCCGGAATTTTTTGTCGTGACCGGAGACCTGTCGGAAGGCGGTACAAGGGAAGGATATGAGATCGTGCGTGAGGGCCTGAGGAAGCTCCCCCGCCCCTGCTATATCGTTCCGGGCAACCATGATAAGCGTGATTTTTATCTGGAGATGTTTGATTCCGAAACGCCTGTGATGGATGATATCAAGCCTTACATATGCTATACCATCGACGATCAGCCGATCCGTGTGATCGTCATCGATACCAGCATTCCGGGCTGCCATTACGGCGGATTGACGGATGAGGTGGCGGAGTGGCTGGAGAAAAAGATCGTGGAATATCCGGACAAGCCGACTCTGGTATTTACGCATCATCCGCCGTTTGTGACCGGACTTCCGGCCATGGATGAGGGCTTCGGACAGGCGGACCGGCTTGCGGAGATCTTAAGGCTCCACCGCAATGTACGGCTGTGCTGCGGCCATATGCATACCGGGATCTTTACACAATGGCAGGGCATTCCTGCTGTAACCTGCCCGCCTGTTGCCATGCAGATGGAAGTAGATTTCCGGGCAAAGACCGGGCCGGATGTGACTCCGGAGGAAGCTGCCGACAATTTCAAAGGGGGCGGAGACCGTTTCTTTTTGGGAAATCCTGCGTATCTGATCCACGATCTGCAGGACGGCCAGATCAACACACACTATATGATCATCCCGGCAGGCGCGGACTATTCCGGACCATGGCCGTTCAAATACTATGAGGGTGAAGAGGACTAAGGAACTGTCACAAAATAACATGCAACTATGACTCAGGATAAAACTTCATATGCA
>CATLCV010000057.1 GCA_949893755.1 uncultured Lachnospiraceae bacterium
GTCTGTCTGTCTGTCTGTCTGTCTGTCTGTCTGTCTGTCTGTCTGTCTGTCTGTCTGTCTGTCTGTCTGTCTGTCTGTCTGTCTGTCTGTCTGTCTGTCTGTCTGTCTGTCTGTCTGTCTGTCTGTCAAGATTGTCGCACGTCCAAACATGCCTCGCAACCCTTTCCTGAAATTATTTCCGTAAAAAAACATACCGGCGCTTACTATCACTATATGGATTCCCGGGATTTTTTCAAGCGGTATGGCACGAATTGTTAAAATCCGTCCCGAATTGTAATTTTTCGGCTGTGCGGTTGCGATCCGACAGGCCATTTGCATGCAATTTATTACAATGCAAATGGCCTGTCGGATTAGCAATCCACTTATTAATGAGCAAAAAACGGCTGCAATAGCAGACGTACAAGTGCGTTAGCACGGTTTTTGCGAATGGATAAGTGGGTTGGATGGTCTTTAGATCATCCAACCGCACAGCTGGAATTTTCTTCAAAACAGGGGTTGACAGACAGTTTTTTTATGGTACTCGCTTTTTCCGCCGTCTTATGCTATGATGGGGACTGGATATTTTTAAGAATGAAGGAGGCTTTTCTATGCGGATTGCCATTGTAGATGATATTGCGTCAGAACGGGAAATTTTGAAAGGACGGGTGGCTGTGCAGGCCGCCCGCCTTTCCCTTGACGCTGCGGTTTCCTGTTATGCTTCCGGCGCGGATTTCCTTGACGCTGCCGGGAAAGGGCATTTTGACCTTGTATTCCTTGATATTTATATGGGGAGTGAAAACGGCGTGGACACGGCAGAGGCGTTGCGCCGCTTTGACCCGGACTGCCTGCTGGTGTTCACCACCACCTCCCCCGACCATGCTCTGGAGGGCTTCCGCGTCCGGGCGCTGCACTATCTGGTGAAGCCGTACACGGATGCCGACCTTGCCGCACTGTTTGACGAGGTCATAAAGCGGCTTCCGGCTGACGACAGGTATATGGAAGTGAACGCCGCGGGCGGCACGATCCGGCTCCGCTTCCGGGACATCCTGTATGCGGAGCATTACCAGCACCAGATCTATGTTTACGGCACGGACGGAAAAAAGTATGTGACGCGCCGGACTTTCCGGGAATTTACGGACGCCCTTGCGGACGGGCGTTTCTTCCTGTGCAACCGGGGCGTCCTTGTCAACATGGAACACGCGGAGGATTTTGACGGCACGGACTTCATCCTGAAAGGCGGGAAAAGGGTCCCGGTCAGCCGGAGCCTTGCCAAAGCCGCGCGTGCCGCTTTCGGCGATTATTTATTCAGGGATTTCGGAAGGAGGGGCTGACAATGGAGCTTATGGTTTTCCTGCCGGGGATGCTGCTCGCCTATTTCCCCGTGAAACAGTACCTGCGGCTGCGCCCTGCCAGGCTGGCGGCTGTGACAGTCCCCCTCATCCTTCTTCTGTGCCTTGCCGGGGAAGCCGCGCGCCGCTTTTTCCACATCAATATCCTCTGGCTGTTCTTCCCTGCCGCCGCCATCATGGGCAGCTTCTATGTGCATACGCTCAATGTCACGCGCTGGAAATCCGTCAGCGTTTTCCTTGCCGTGTGCGGTGTTTTTTCCTGCCTCGGAAGCGCCGCCGTCGGAATCAGCGGCGAGACCACGCCCCCATTCCCCCCGCGCACTGCCGCCCTCTGGTTCCTGATGTGCTGCGCCCTCACGGCTGCCTCATGGTATCCCGCCGCCCATGCCGCAAGGCGCCTTCTGGAGGACGACGCCTTTGCCGCCACCTGGTATGTGTTCTGGATACTGCCGCCGATTTTTATCAGCCTGAACCTTTTTATCATGCCGAGGAATCCGGGCATTTTAGAGCAGGGCCGGCTCCGGCTGATCTATATCTTTTTCAGCTTCCTGTTCCTTGCCCTGCTCCTTTTATTTTACCTGCTCTTTTACCTGATGGCATCCGGCTTAAACCGCAATGACCGCCTCCGGCTGGAGAACCAGTTCCTTTCCATGCAGCAGGCACGGTATGACAGCCTCCTTGCCACTACCAGGCAGATACGGCAGGCACGGCATGACCTGCGCCACCATTTCCATGTCCTGCAGGGCTTCGCCGCACAGGGGAAGTGTGATTCCCTCACCGCATATCTTGAGGAAGCGCAGGGGAATATCCCCGCCGGCGACCTGGGGCTGTGCGCAAATGCGGTCGTGGACAGTGTGGCGGGCTATTTTGTTCCGCTCTATAAGGAAAACGGGATTCCCCTGTCTTTCGTGCCTGACCTGCCCCGTGACCTCCCCGTGCCGGACACCGACCTCTGTTCCGTGCTGTCCAACCTCCTGGAAAACGCAATGGAGGCCAGCCTGCGGACAGCCCCTGAAAAACGCAGTGTCCGGGTGTCCGCCTGCCTGCATTCGGGGAATATGGTGCTTCTGTCCGTGGAAAACAATTATGACGGGGAAGTGCGGGAAAAAAACGGCGTGTTCCTCTCCTCCAAGCGTCCGGGGGAGGGCATCGGCTTACAGGCTGTGCGCCATACCGCGGAAAAGGGCGGCGGGTATGTCCGGTTCCACTATGGGGACGGCGTGTTTACCGCCAATGTGATGCTGCGGGGCGGGAATCACTTATGACACCCAGCGCCATAATCAAACCAAAAGATATGCCGTTTTTCAATATTGATTCCCAGTTCCTTACTTTTCTGCCAGCTTAAAATACAGCTGCATCGCCCCATACTCTCCCAGCTCCATGGGAACCGGAACGCCTGCATGCATCAGGGCATTTCCGTCAAATATCTGTCCTTCCATACCTTTGCGGTCCACCCGGGGCTCTGCGCCGGTATAAGACTTCACGTCCCGCGCCTCCGCTTGGCACCGGTACACTCCGTCCGGCAGAAGCCCCCTGCACCGGATATACGTAAGCGGCGCGTTTCCATGCGCATCCAATGACACCACATTCAGCAGCAGCTCCGTCCGGTCTTTGGAAACAAAGCACCAGGCCGCTGCCTCCCGGTCTGTCTCCGGGTCGTGGAGCCGATAGTAGGTCCCCTGATTGATCAGCTCCCAATACGATTTATAATCCCGGATCTGCTGCCTGATCTCTTCCTTCTCCGCCTCCGTGAGCAGGTCCAGATCCAGCTCATAGCCAAATGTCCCCGCCATGGCGACAATGCCCCTTGTCCGCAGCTTCGTCGTCCTTCCGGTCTGATGGTTCGGCACTGCGGACACATGGGAGCCCACCGCGGAAATGGGATAGCCGAAGGAGGTGCCGTGCTGGATCCGGATCCGTTCGATCGCATCCGTATCGTCGCTGCACCAGATCTGTGGAGTATAATACAGCATTCCCGCGTCAAATCTGCCGCCGCCCCCGCTGCAGCCCTCGATGAGGATATGCGGATACCGCTTTGTCAGGCGTTCCAGAAAATCATACACGCCCAGCACATATCCATGCATCACCTTTCCGTAATTCTGGTATGCCGCTCCCACGGTATATCCTGTATCTGATGTTTTCTCCGCCCCTTCACTGGAAATGCTTTTCCATGCATGGTCAAGGCTCTCTGCAGAATTCCTGTCATCTCTGAACATCCGCTCCGGCCATCCGGACGATCTTCCCGCTTCCGTCAGACTGGTGTATACGTCGCAGATGCTCCGGTTCATATCCATTTTGATATACTCTACATTGGCCGAATCAATGACTTCCGCGATCTGCTGGAACACATGGTCTACCACTTCTTTTCTGGAAAAATCCAGTACAAGCTGATTCCGGCACCTGACCGGGCTACGGCCCGGGATCCGGAAGGCCCAGTCCGGATGTGCCCGGAAAAGGTCACTGTCTTCATTCACCATTTCCGGCTCGATCCAGATTCCGAATTTTAATCCCCGGGCGTTGATCTTTTCCACAAGCTCAGGCAGTGTGCCGCCCAGCTTCTTTTCATTGACCGTCCAGTCGCCCAGGCCGCTGTTGTCGTCGTCCCGCTTTCCAAACCATCCGTCGTCCAGGACCAGCATTTCCACTCCCAGCTCCGCCGCCTGCTCTGCAAGCTTCAGGATCTTTTCCCCGGTAAAGTGAAAATACGTAGCTTCCCAGTTGTTGATCAGCACCGGCCTTCTCACATTTTTATAAATCCCCCTGCATACATGGTTTCGTATCATCTCGTGGTAAATGTGGGACAATGCCGCCAGTCCGTCCGCCGAATATGCCATCGCCGCCTCGGGCGTGTACAGACATTCTTGGGGCGCCAGCGGATAATCCATCATTTCGTCCAGCATTCCGATCTGCATACGGGTCTGCCGGTACTGGTCCTGCTCTGCCTCAAAGCTGAAATTGCCGCTGTACAGCAGGGACATTCCATAGCACCCGCCGGCATCCTCCGTAGCTCCCCGTTCCGCAAGGATCACAAACGGGTTGTGCTGATGGCTGGAGGTCCCCCGCCTGCTGCCGAAGCTCTGCTTCCCATGCATCACCGGCACCCGCTCCAGATTCCGCTCCATGGTATGCCGCCCGTGGAAATGCAGCAGGTCATAGTCGCCCCGGAGGAAATCCAGAGTGCTGCTGAAAGCTTTATTGATATAAATTTTTCCGGTTCCAGTATTTTTTATGACCGCGCTACGGGTGATCACATCCAGCTCCGGCAGCACGCCGTATTTTAGCAGGACTTCCACACCGGCATTCCGGTCCGCAAGGGTGATCTCCACCGTATACGCCCCCTGGGTTTTACCGCAGGGATTCTGATCCGAAGACGATTCTTCATTTTCACAGAAATACCGTTCCTCAAAAAAACTTTGTTTTGTACTGCAATCCTTCGCCCCGCACGTGTCCTGCTCCGGACCGGAATCCTGCACTCAATATAGGCCCTGCCGTTCATAGCCGCACTGCCCTCCGCAGTATTCCAGCTCTTCCTGCAACGCTTCCTCCGTATCATACACCGCCGGCAGTCCCGGGATGGCGTACTTTCCTGTACGGACCGCATGGCTCTGGTAGCGCAGGTCCGCCCCGAAGATGCCTTCCTCATTCCGCAGGTTGAACGCCGCGCTCCGGAAATCTCCGGTTCCATAGCAGGGGAACTCCTGGGGGAGAAAGTCCAGGGACATTCCCCGGTCGCCTCCCGCATCATATGGATTTCCCGCGAACCCGCGGTCATAGTACTGGAGCAGATAGCTCATATCATTTTCTATTCTTGCGCCGTAATATAAATGCAGTAAAAAGCCAAGCGGATGGATGCCGATCTGATAAGTCGTATGCTTTGTCTGTAATGTGATTGTTTTCATGAGCTGTTTCCTCCTCGTTATCGTTCACCGGCCAGCCGATCCTCGCACCGGCCGGCCAGCAAACAGCAGCTTTTCCTTACCCACGTGTCTTTTATTTTCCTCCGGTCATCGCCACGCCTTCGATGAACTGCTTCTGGAATACCAGATACAGCGCCACCATCGGCAGCATTGCCAGAAGCGAGCCTGCCATCAGCACCGGATAATTGGTGCTGAACTGTCCGTTCAGGCTGGAAAGTCCGGCAGACAATGTGGTTGCGTTGATATCCGTATTGACGATCAGGGGCCACATCAGGTCCGTATACGCAAACACGGCGGTAAATACGGTCAGAGCCGCGACGGAAGACCGGGTCAGCGGGAACATGACCTTATAGAAGGTCTGCCAGCGGTTGCAGCCGTCCAGATAGGCCGCCTCTCCGACCTCATCCGGGATCCCCATATAAGCCTGCCTTAAGAAAAATGTCCCGAACGCGCTGACGATTCCCGGAAATACCAGCGCAAACAGCGTGTTGGTCGCGCCCAGCTTTGCGATCATCTGATACTGCGGGATAATGAAGATCTGCCCCGGTATCATCTGCTGGACGATGATCAGCGTAAACAACACATTTTTTCCTTTGAAATTTAATTTTGCAAATGCATATCCTGCCATGGAACAGAAAGCCACCGCGCAGACTACGCGGATCACGATCATCAGGATCGTGTTCAGATACAGCTTTCCGAAGGGCAGAAGGTCGGTGGCCTTTGCAAAGGAAGCCATATTCCAGTTCGACGGCAGGATCGTCGGCGGGATCTGCATGACCTCCGCATTGGTCTTAAACGCGGTGAGCAGCATCCAGATAAATGGAAAGATCATGATGACTGCTCCGATGATCAATGCCACATAGGTAAGCAATGTGGACATTCCCTGTTTTTTCTTCATCCTGTATACCTCCATAATATGTAACCACTTGCGTAGCAAGTGATTGTCGTTTTTATACCTCGTAGTTCACCCATTTTTTCTGTCCGATAAACTGGAGCAGTGTGACAACACCGATCAGCAGCACGGTCCAGATCACGATGGCAGACGCATATCCGCGGTTTCCTGAGATAAAGGATTCACGGTAGAACAGGTAGATCAGCGACTGCGCCTTCCCAAGAGCCGGGTTGCCCTCTCCGACCATCATATACAGCAGGTCATACACCTTCAGGGACGCCATCAGACGCATGATCAGTACCACGAACAGCGTCGGCGACACCATCGGCAGCGTGATATACCAGAACTGCTGCAGTTTGCTGCAGCCGTCCAGGCTGGCCGCCTCATAGTAGCTCTTGGACACATTCTGGATGCCGGAGAGCAGAAGAACCGCGTCATATCCCAGCGCGCTCCAGATCGCCACGATCGCGACCGTGATGATGACGACATTGGGATCCGTGATCCAGTCCACACTGGTATGAAATACGGTATTGATGATCCCGTATTCCGAGTTGAACATCCACTTCCACACCATGGCAACCGCTGCCGGAGCCACGACCATGGGCAGGAAGAAGATTGCGCGGAATACGACCTTTCCTTTGATCTTCGCATTCAGCAGGACCGCGATCACCAGTGCCAGCAGGACTCCTACCGGCACGGTCAGGATACAGAAGAGCACTGTATTCCATGTGGCCCTCAAAAACTCTTCGCTGGTAAACATTTTGATATAATTGCTCAGTCCAACGAATTTATGTACGCCAAATACCTTGGCATTGGTAAAGCTTAAGTAAATCGTCTGAAGAAACGGATATACGTTCAGGACGAGCAGACCAATGATGGTCGGCGCTACCAGAAGATATCCCCAGAAATGGTCCTGGTCTATTTTCCCGTTTTTCCTCATATGGAAATCCTCCTTTATATGTAACCAATTTGCGTAGCAAATGGATTGCCTGCTGAATGTAACCACTTGCATAGCAAGTGATTGCCTGCCCGCCATCTGCGAAGCAGATTTTTAATGCGGGCAATTCCCGTACTTGTAACCAATTTGCATAGCAAATGGATTGCCTGAATCAATACTCCTCGATCGCCTCGGTCACGGAATCCTGCATTTTCTGGATTCCTTCATCCACGTTCAGCGTTCCTGCATAGATATCCAGCATGATCTGCTCTACCCTCGGCTCCCAGTCCGGACGGGACGGGTTGTTGACGTATTTTACGCTGTAGTCAAAGGCATCGATCAGATTGCCTACGCTGAGCTCATAACCCTTGTCTTCAAATGTCTTTACCCAGGTTTCTTCCAGTCCGTTGTATGCCGGGATCGCCACGCCGGATTCTCCCTGGATCCTCTGCCCTTCCTCGGAGCCCAGGAACGCCAGGAAATCCATTGCCAGCTCCTTGTTCTTGCCTTCCGCCGCCGTTGCATAGGAAACGCTGTTGGAAATGACTGCGCGTCCGTCACCGTCTGCCGGATCCGGGCATTTCGGGAGCACTGCCACATCCCATTTTCCATTCATATCCGTATAGGTATTGCACAGGTTGGCCAGATCCCAGTTGCCCGCATAGTACATTGCGCCCTCGCCGGAGAAAAACAGCTCGGATGCGCCCGTATTGGCAAACTGAGCCTGAGTCGGACACCAGTCGTTGTTCTGGATATTTACAAAATACTCGATCGCATCCGCAGTCGCCGGATCCGTATAGCTTGCTTTCGTGCCGTCCTCATTTAAAATCGCTCCGCCGTTCTGATATACGAAGTTCCAGTAGCCAAGCTGATCGTGTGAAAAAGCCATATATCCGTATTTTCCGGTCTTCTCGTGAATCTGGGCGGAGGCATTTTCCATGTCCTCCCAGGTCCATTCTTCCGTCGGATATTCCACCTCCGCCCGGTCAAATAACTCTTTATTGTAGAGAAGCGCGATCGTATCCTTATCCTTCGGCACGCCGTATACCTTGCCGTCGCTTCCCTTCGCGTTTGCTACGGCGATCTCGGAATAATCGGACTCATTGATGATCTCGGAGCAGTCCGCCAGGATCCCGTTATCCGCATACTTGAACATCTGATTGGAATGCATCCAGAAAATGTCAGGCAGGGTATTGCTTGTCGCCGCGCCCTCCAGCTTGGTCCAGTACTCATCCCATCCAGTTGCCTGCACTTCGATGCTCACATCCGGGTTCTTCTCTGTGTACGCGTCTGCGATGGCTTCCATGCCTGCCTTCTGTCCCGAATCCCAGATCAGGAAGATCAGCTTTCCGCTCTTCGCTCCTCCGTCGCTTCCGCCTGAACCGCCTGAACTACAGCCTGCCAGGCATCCCATTACCATCGACGCCGCACAGAATACAGAAACTCCTTTTTTTACCCATTTGTTCATTTTTTCCTTCCTCCCATCCATATTTGCAACTCATCCGCTTGCGCAGATTGGAAATGCGGGCAAGGCCGCATCTTAAAATGGCATCAACAAATATACCCAAATCAAATATTTTTCATTTGAGGCCAAAAATACATATTAAATTTTCTTATAACTGAATTTCTTTCGAACCGGCCGGTCCTTCTTGACTTTACGCCCATCTCTGTTGGACTGTGTTTATTATATTTTAAGAAATGATTTTTTGGAATATCCGGCGCAATCTAGTTATATACCATGGTGCACACTTTCTTGTCAAAAATGCATATTCATGTGCATTATGGTATATTCCTGAAAATCAAACCAGTGAATGATTGAATAATCTGTTTCTTCATGATAAAATAAATTTCAGTTGTACAGTTGGATGGTCCAGGGGTGATCCAACTGTAAGAATGGGGTGATCCATATATGAATGACATTTTTTATGTATTACAGAATCAGACTTTTATCGATTTGTGCATTTACCAGTTCGGATATGCGCAGAATGACCCTTTATCTTCCTACGGCCCGCATATCCGCTCCCATTATCTGTTTCATTATGTCATCTCAGGCTGCGGGACTCTGCAGGCTACGGATGAAAACGGAACGGACCATACGTACCATATCCGCAGCAACCAGGGCTTCCTGATCGTGCCGGGGCAGATCACCACCTATACCGCCGATAAGGAGCATCCCTGGGAATATACCTGGATCGAATTTGACGGCATGCACGCAAAGGAGGCGCTCATGCTGTCCGGGCTTTCGATCAACAATCCGGTATATCGGTCCTCGGAAAAGATTTATTCCGCCAAGCTGAAGGAATCCATGCTGTATATCGCGCACCATCCCACGGAAACGCCTTTTAACCTGCTGTCCCACCTGTACATGTTCATCGACTGTCTGATGCGTTCCTCCGCGTCCAGGACCACGCCGTCCAGCAGCGGGATGAGCACCTATTATCTGGAATGGGCGTTCAGCTATATCGCGCAGAATTTTCAGAATGATATCACCATTGCAGGGATCGCGGAATCCTGCAAGATCCATCGGAACTACCTGTGCAAGATCTTCCGGGAGCATGTGGGCGTCAGCCCCCAGGAATTTCTGATCACTTACCGGATGAACAAGGCAGAGCAGCTTCTGAAAACGACCAGTCTGTCGATCAAGGATATCGGCAATGCGGTAGGGTATCCGAATCAGCTGCATTTCTCCAGGGCATTTAAAAATACTTACGGAGTATCGCCGAGCCAGTGGCGGAAAGAGCAGAAGGGCGGGGAGAAAGAGAGGGAGTCTATTTGAAAAAATATAATCACTACGATCTGCATTTTCGCTTTGAAGTAAAAGATGGAATTCATTTTAACAACGCACAGTATATCCATCCGCTCAAGCAGCAGCTTGTGCAAAGCTATGCGGCATGTTTTGAACGGGATTTTAATATAAAAGCAGCTATCATTTTTGGAAGCAGTGTCGAATTTCACTGTCACAGCTTCAGCGATCTGGATATCTGCATTGAACGTTATAACACCGAAAAAGGATTTCGGGACTATCCACGGGAATATGTGGAAGAGACAGACATTGTGTATTCAGATGCAATCGGAACACGTTTAAAGCAGGAGATTGAGCAAAAAGGAATTGTGATTTTTGACAGGGAGGGTTCTTATGTGTGATATACGTTTATTCAGGTCTGCATATACAGACCTGGAGCTGGCAGAAGAAATCTATCATATTCCAAGGAATGATGAGGCATTTCTGAATGGAATCGCATATCATTTACAGCAGTCTGTAGAAAAGCTTTTAAAAGCATTTCTGGAATGCAAAGGAGTGACAGTTCCGAACACCCATGATATATACAAGCTGGTCCGAATGTCCAAGGATAACGGGTCCAATATTATTTTAACGGAATGGCTGGAAAACCGCGCCGATACGCTGACCCGCTGGGAAATGGATACCCGATATAATATGGATTACTCTGTAGAATCGGAAAAGGTAAAGGAAGGAATCGACGAGATTAAAAATCTTTTCTCTATAAACGGGATAAAGCGCGAATTAAGACAGGAACTTTTTGACGAGAACACGAAGGAGAAGCTTTCCTCTTTTTTTCCAAAGGCTTTTGTGCCTTCGGATGATTTTGAATGGAATTGCTTTTATCAGATTTACAGGAAGAAGTTGTAAAATTGAATATCCAAAATGAGCCAGATCATGACCATTCGGCCGTTTCATAAGTTATACCCAAGGGCACCCCATTATAGCCATTCGGCCGTTTCATAAGTTATCAAATCTGGCTCTATAAGTATCTTATTAAGAAACTGTCACACCGCCTCAACGCAAAACGTCACAGGCCGGATTCCATCGGTACAGCAGACGATCGTCTGGCCGTCCCTGCGGTTCCACGGCGTATATGTAGCGCCCTGGGAGACGGCATTTACGCTTCCATAGATATCGATCCAGGCCCATGGGCAAAATCCTTCCGGCATCTTTGCATTTCCTTCGAAAAGAAATGTGTCTCCCACATTTAATAATGGACATGCTCCCACTTCTGCCCCGTCTGACAGATATTCCTCTGCAAGATCCGGGTGGAAGTCTTTTCTTATGACTGTTATTTTTACTTTTTTCAATGGAGTTATTTCCTTTCTCTATCCCACATAAGATTTCTATTATCTAAAACCGGATATTCTATAAAAACGAGGCAAATGCAACTGCCCCCGCAACGGTGCAGAGCCCGCTGACCACGATCGCCAGGCTGCTCATTGCTCCTTCGATCTTCCCCATTTCCATCGCCTTCGCTGTCCCCACCGCATGGGAAGCGGTTCCGATCGCGAGCCCCCTGGAAATAGAATGCCTGATTCGGAATACTCTGCACAGGGTCTCTGCGGCCATATTTCCAAACACGCCTGTAATGATGATCACAGCAGTGGTGATCACCGCATATCCCCCCAGTTCCTCTGATACGCCCATCCCGATAGCAGTGGTGATGGACTTGGGCAGCAATGTCACATACTCCTCATGGGTCAGCCGGAAAAGGACTGCCAAAGCGAGGACCGACACCAGGCTCGTCAGCACGCCGGAAAGGATCCCGATGCAGATGGCCGCCGCATGTTTCTTCAAAAGCTCGATCTGCTGGTACAATGGGATCGCCAGGCTGACCGTGGCCGGGGTCAGCAGGTAGCTGAGATATTTTGCGCTGCTGTTGTAGGCGTCATAATCTACTTTGAATACGGCAAGAAATGTGACTACCAGTACAATGGCGATGAGCAGCGGATTCAGGATGGGCAGCTTCCATTTCTTTTTTACCGTCGTTCCGATAAAATAACCTGCCAGGCTGAGAACGACTCCCAATGTGGCGGATTCCAGAAAAAACTCGTTCATTTTTATTTTCCTTTCCTGGGAAATTCAATTGCCTGCTGTTTTGCGCAGGACAAAATTTCCACCTGTACGGTTGGAGGATACATAGAAATTCATATCACTTAAATGATCTACTTCTGCATCTATGAATCTTTGTGTTTCAGCATAAAATCTGTCACCTTTCCGGTCACAAGCATGACCAGGCAGGTGGTTGCAGGAATGATCACGCACAGCGGAATTACCATTCCCCGCATCTGCTCCCAGGAAACCAGAAGCCCTGCTGCCGGAGGGATGAACATCAGCGGCATGATCTCGATCAAAAATTCCCCCGCCTCCTTCACCTGGTCCAGTCTCACCACTTTGAAAAGCAATAAGGCGAACAACAGCAGCAAGCCGTAAATGCTGGCCGGGATCGGAAGCGGGATGAGATATTTTAACAGCTCGCCGACGCAGGTCACCGACAGGATGATCGCAGATTGTCTGATATATTTCATGAAATAAATTCCCTTCTTTCACATCATTTTGGTAACTGTTCAAAACCGCATTTTGGAAAATATACTGTACAATATTATTATGAAGGTATTGAGCAGATACTATTTTGCTTTCTTAATATACCAGAAAATGCACTTGCAGGCAATCTGATTTTTTGAATGATCGATCAAGGTGTCACATGCTGCTCCGCAAATTTACTGTGCAGGTCAAACGCATGGTTCATGGGCCCGCAGCCTGCTCCCAGATCGAGCATGGCTGCAAGCGCTCCGGAAATGTATCGCTTGGCGTTTCGAACCGCCTCTTCCATTTCCTGCCCCTTGGCAAGATTTGCGGCAATGGCGCTGGACAGAGTGCATCCGGTTCCATGTGTATTTGGATTGTCAATGCGTTCGCCCATGATCCATGTGCCTTTTCCTTCTGCGTACAGCAGGTCATTAGCATCGTTGACGCTGTGGCCGCCTTTGCACAGTACGGTGCATCCGTATGTCCTGCTGATTTTTTCCGCAGCTGCTTCCATATCCGTTTCATTGCGGATGGTCAGACCGGAAAGGATCTCTGCCTCCGGAATGTTGGGAGTCACGACCGATGCCAGGGGCAGCAGCATTTTTTCCAGTGTTTCTATTGCTTCCTCCCGGATCAACCGGGAACCGCTGGTGGTGACCATGACCGGATCCACTACGATACATTCCGCTTTATACGCTTTCAGCCGGTCCGCAATGGTTTCGATCAGGCCGGCGGACGATACCATGCCGATCTTGACCGCATCCGGACGGATGTCCTCAAAAACCGCGTCAATCTGTTTCTGTAAAAATTCCGGAGTCACCTCCATGATCCCGGTTACTCCGGTGGTGTTCTGTGCGACCAGTGCGGTAACCGCGCTCATAGCAAATACCCCGTTCAAGGTCATTGTCTTCAAGTCTGCCTGAATACCGGCGCCTCCGGTGGGATCGGTTCCGGCGATGGATAATGCTGTCCTCATTTGTTTTCCTCCTGCTTATTTTGAAAAAGTCTGCTCCGCCAGTCTGCGCAGCTCCCTGCATTCCTGCTCGATATCCTCCGCGGAAAATATGGCCGATACCAGTGCCGCCCCGTCTGCCCCGGAGCCGGAAAGCTCCTGCATGTTTTTCTTCGAGATACCGCCGATGGCCACAACAGGGATCGATACTGTCTCACAGATTGCTTTCAAAGTCTCGTAAGATACCTCACAGGCATCTGGTTTTGTGGCGGTATTAAATACCGCGCCTACTCCCAGATAATCCGCCCCCGCTTCCTGGGCCGCAACTGCCTGCTCCACGGTCTGGGCAGAAACTCCGATCATCATCTCATCCCCCACGATCGCCCTCACATTTCCGGCTTCCATGTCCTTCTGCCCTACGTGGATGCCGTCCGCGCCGCATTTTACAGCAATTTCCACGTTGTCATTGATGAAAAACGGAATCCCGTATGACCCGCAGAGCTTCTTCATTTCTATGGCTTCTTTCAGAAATTCTTCCTCATCCAGTTCCTTTTCCCGGAGCTGCACGCAGGTCACACCGCCTTTCAGGGCGGCCTCTGTCTGCTCCATCAGGGACTGCTTTCCCGTCCACGCGCGGTCCGTAACAGCGTACAGGCGCATGGTTTCTTTTCTGCATTTCATAGATCTCACCTCTTGTTTTCTGAATGTATACTGCGCGCCAGATAAATCTGCCGCACAGTATAATATGATGCACACAGCCGCATAAGGCGCAGCCTTTCTGCAGGCATTGTGCCCTTATCTGCCGCACCATCCAGGCATTAATCACAATACCTTGTATTCCGCCTTCTGCTCCAGTTCCTCTCCGGTAAGATGGCACATCGCGTCGATGATGTAATTGCGGTAGGACGCATTGCCGTCCTGCTCTGTCATGCGCTGCCATGCTTTTTCCCCGCAGATCCCCATTGCGCAGACCGCGGCAGCGGCGGCTTCCAGCGTGTGCTCCTGATTCGCCGTGACATAGGCCGCGGTCAGGGCGGAAAGCTGGCATCCGGTTCCTGTAATGCTGCTCATCATAGGGTGTCCGTTGAAGATACAATAGGCCGTTTTTTCATCCGCCACGATATCGATGGCTCCCGTAACCGCAATCACCGCCCCCGTTTTCCTGGAAAATTCTTTTGCAAATGCTGCTGCCTCCGCTAGATTTTCTTCTGTCACTGCATCCGCAAGATCCGCATCCACGCCTCTGGTGCTGCCGCTCCCCAGCGCCAGTGTCTTGATCTCGGAAATATTTCCGCGGATGACCGAAAATCTCACATGCTCCAGCAGGTCCATGGCTGTGCCGGTACGAAGCCGGGACGCGCCGGCCCCCACCGGATCGAGCACAACCGGGTGCCCCAGCTCGTTTGCCTTGGTCCCGGCTTTTTTCATGGCGGGAATAGTTCGCTGGTTCAGTGTGCCGATGTTGATGTTCAGCCCGCCGCAGATAGACGTAATCTCCTCCGCTTCCTCCACATCATCCGCCATGATCGGCGAACCGCCGCAGGCCAGCAGGATGTTGGCGCAGTCGTTGACGGTCACATAATTGGTGATATTGTGAATCAGCGGGTGTGAATTTCTGACATTTTCAAGCAGTTCCTTTTGCATCTGATTACCTCCTTCGTGAAGTCATGTTACGGGCAAAATGATCTCCACCTGTGCGGTTGGAATGATTTTGGCCCTGTTGAGTTACAATTCAGTAAAGCTCTGTATATATGCGCAAAAAAACAGGAGATACCTGGTACGGTATCTCCGAAAAAAATCAGCTCAGACTTCCTACGGCGGCATTATCCGCATCAGGTATAAGGAACTGTGAATCAATTATCTCACCATTTTGCTTGTCCAAATCTCCATGCACTGCGTTGTTGTCAATCGGCGTACCCCAGTACGCCTCATTCCTCCGCCTTGTGCCTGAAAATTTGTTCTTCGCAAAATGGCAAGCTATTGATTCACAGTTCCTAAGGGTCGAAGTTGATTACTTCCTCTCAGCCTGCCGATACAAGCTCCCCTGGATATTTATTTTGCTTTTTCAGTGTAACACTGGTGATGGGGTTTGTCAATTATCTTTAAGATCGAAAATCAGTAGATTCCTTACTCATTCATGAACAATAACCTCAGACATACCAGATTGGTATCTGCAATATATTTTCTCTGAGCGCTCCGACATCCGGGCAATTACACAACACTGCCCCCATCCCCCTCGTTTTCCCGGGAATACTGTCCAGGACAGGAAATGCGGAGGTCATGATTGCCTTTGCTTGCGTATTTTTCTTAATCTCAATCGGATATAAGGTTCCGTTTTCCTCAATGACCAGATCAATCTCCGCCTCTGTTTTCGTTGTTTCTCCATCCTCTTTCACTTTTTTCTTGTCACGTCCCCGGTAGTAGGAAACAAAATGTCGGTAATCCAGCCCTTCGTTGGCAAATGATTTTAAAATTTCAGATACGGCAAAGGTTTCAAATATGGGGCCGCTCATTGCCCCATAAGCCAGATTTTCCGGTGTCAGCCATCTCGTAAGGTAGCAGACCAGTCCTGTATCCCTGAAATACAGCTTTGGAGACTTGATTGCCCTCTTTAAGAAACTGGATGTATATGGTTCCAGCAAGTAGACAATTCCGGATGCCTCCAAAATAGAAATCCATTTTTTCACCGTTCCTACATCTTTGCCGATCTCTGACGCAATAGCGGAATAATTCAGGATCTCTCCGGTCCTTGCGGCTACCGTGATCATAAACTGCCTGAAAGCATTGAGGTCCTGTACCGCCGCCAGTTCTCTGACATCTCTTTCCATATAAGTCTTTACATAGTCCGCATAAAATGCACTCCACTCCTTATCCTGCTCCTGAAGCTCCGGATATCCTCCCTTATGGATCATTTCCCAGATGTTAACCGGCTTTTGCACTGTTTTCCTTCGCTCTGTCACATATTCCAGCGTCGGAAGAAAATGCCTGTTGAAAGGATCACCCATGCACTCGCGCATGGACAGCCCGGACAACTCAAGAATTCCAATCCGCCCGGACAGGGATTCCGAGACATTCTGCATCAGATGGAACGGCTGTGAACCGGACAGGCAGAACAGACCTTTTTCTTCACTTTCGTCACATTTCATTTTGATATAGCGGAACAATTCCTTCGCCCTCTGCACTTCATCAATCGTTACGGGCGGAGCATTCAATGTCAGAAACATATCCCCTGCCTCCCTTGCCTGCTGCTCCATAAAAGGATCATCCAGGGATACATATTTCCTGTCTGGAAAAACTTTCTTTAGCAAGGTAGATTTCCCGGTCTGGCGGGCGCCTGTTACCAGGGTTGCCTTATATGTTTTCTCATATTTAAGCAGTCTGTCCTCCAATGCTCTCGAAATGTAGTGCATATCTTACACATCCTTTCGCAAAATCCTGTAAAACACGTCACTGCCGCACTTTCCGTATATATTCCTACAAATTACGGCATATTTAGAATCCAATTCCAAATATGCCGTAATTATACCATAGGATATGCAGTTTTTCAATGTTTATCCTGCCGAATGAAAGCAAATCATTTCAGATATCCAGTTCCGGCGGCTCGTCCAGATGCTCTGAAACATATTTTCCATTCTTCTTCCTCTGTCTCACACACTCGGTCAGCAGATATTCGATCTGCCCGTTCACGGAGCGGAAGTCGTCCTCCGCCCACGCGGCGATGGCATTGTAAAGCTTTTCCGACAGGCGCAGAGGAACCTGCTTCTTTTTTGATTCAGCCATATTTTAATACAGGCTTCCCGCGTTTACGATGGGCTGCGCGTCATGATTGCCGCAGAGCACCACCAGCATATTGGAAACCATAGCCGCCTTTCTTTCCTCATCCAGTTCCACCATATGGTTCTCATTCAGACGGCTCAATGCCATCTCCACCATGCCGACCGCGCCGTCCACGATCATCTTCCTTGCGTCCACAACCGCGGAAGCCTGCTGCCTCTGGAGCATCACGGACGCGATCTCCGGCGCGTAGGCCAGGTGGGTGATGCGTGCCTCGATGATCTCCAGGCCGGCATCCATGACCTTCTGCTGGATCTGCTCCCGGATCCGGTTCGCCACCACCTCGCTGGAGCCCCGCAGGCTTCCTTCGTCCGCCACGCCGTCCCCGGTGGTGTCTACATTGGGCGATACATCATAAGGATAGATGCGGACGATATCCCGGAGCGCGCTGTCGCACTGCAGGGACAGGTATTCCTTGTAATTGTCTACATTGAAGACTGCTTTTGCCGTATCCGTCACCTTCCACATCACCGCGATCCCGATCTCCACCGGATTGCCCAGGCAGTCGTTGATCTTCTGGCGGCTGTTGTTCAGGGTCATGACCTTGAGGGAAATCTTATTGCTCGCCGGCGTTTCTGCCTGTACATTGGTGCCATCCATGGAAATTGCAAATGCCTTTCTTGCTCCTCTGTCTACGTCCCCGCTCTGGCTCAGCTTCGTCTTGGCCGCCGGGTTGACGCTGGTACAGAATGGATTCACATAGTAAAAACCTTCTTCCTTCAAGGTTCCCACATACTTTCCAAACAGGGTCAATACGAGAGCCTCCTGGGGCTTTAAAACCTTCAGGCCGCAGAACGGGATCCAGCCCAGAGCCAGCCAGATACAGCTGATGATCAGCAGGATGGGAAGCCCCTTCCGTGAAATGATGATCCCGCCCACAACGGCACCCGCAATCGCCGCCAGGTACAGCAGTAAAAAGAGCAGCAGCATGGCAATGCCATTTTTCTTGTTCATCAGTACATTTTCTTTCATGTCTCATGTCCTCCTTATAGAATACATTTTCCAAAAAGATTGTTGATTAGTTTTGATAGTGATATGATATCATTTTAATATCACTTTGTCAACGCAAAAATACAAAAAAGTACAAAAAACAGGCGTGACAGTCACATATACATGCAGACATGTCCGCCTGACTCGCTGCTTCGCGTGAATCAATAACAGCGCCCTATACCTTGTGAAACGGCCGAATGGCCATAATGGGATGCCCTTGGGTATGCTAAAAAGAAAAAAATGCCCGAAACTGCGGCGCAAACAGTCCGATCAGCGGGAGCACCATTCCGATCCCGCACAAAAATACAGATATGCGGATATTATGCCTCTGCAGCGCCGGAACATAAAATACAGAAGGATCCTTCGGAGCATAATACAAATCGACCTTTTTTCCCTTTTCCACCAAGCGGAAACCGGTTCCGCTGGCAGCGGTGACACGGCAGGATCTTCCACCGGCCTGAAATTCGAATTCAGGAAAGAAAATGTCCTTTCCATCATGTATCATTTTCCCTTCGGAAACGACAGCAGCTGTTGTGAGACGGGTCGCATATCTGCGTTCGGTCAGGACGCGGCGCAGGATATGCATTCCCGCTGTAAAAAAGAGCACTGCGGAAAGTGCAAATGCGATCCCTCGGAATCGCTCCTCCGCACTTCTTCCCGGCTGGCATCCGATAATCCCTGCAAAAACCAGACAGAGCAATGGCCAGAAAATGAAAAAGAAGCTCCATATCCGCAGTGCATGGCCAGGCCTCGCCTCACCTTGAAGCCGTTCCTGTTCGGCTTCGCTCTCTTTTGCCTTTTTCTTTTGGAAGAACCAGAGAGGAACCAGTACCGCGGCGATCAGGCAGACCGTGATGGTAATCGGGACAGCGTTTTCGATAGATGCAAGAATACCCATGAATGAAAAAACCTCCGTATTTTATGTTATCTTTTTTTATTTTTCTCATTCATTGTATCTCACCTGGAGAAAAATGCAAGTATTTTTCCTTCTGCCAAAGTATAGAACCGCCTGTCTTTCTGCATATCGGAGGTCTCCGCCCGGATGAGGTTCGATATAAAAAGTGCTGATATCCCGGGTAAAGCCTTATGGGTGCAAATGCAAAGGCAAAAGCAAATGCCGCCACTGCGATACCGGAGCTGATACAGATAGCATCTAATCCGGCATTTGAAGAAAACCACAAGGATAAACATAATAAAAACGCCAAATATGGCTGGCTGCCTTTCCTATCTCACAGGCATTCCATTTTCAATACAGAGCATCGTCTTTAATCAGATATCATATAACTCCACCCTTCCGTCTCGTCAAGTCCGTATTCCAGACGCCACCCTTCCGGCGCTGACACATAGATTTTCATCTCCTTCTTTTCGTGATCCGCAGTCCACTTCATCCGGATCTCACCGTCCATGCAGTCCACGTATCCCGCTGCCCAGGTAACCCCTTCCGCCGCATGGGGCGAGATCCGCACCGTCTTGTCCTTCCTGCGGGGCTCCCCGATCCCGAGAAGATCCCGCATGAGAAGCACTCCCGCATGTCCATTAAATCCGTGGCACAGACTCCCGCAAAGCCCGTCCCTTGTAACTCCTTCAAACAGAGTTCCCGGGCCGTTTTGCATCTGCGGCAGATAGATGTCCTTCATTTCCTTCATCAGAAGATCCGCTTTTCCAAGCCTTGACAGTGTATCCATCCGAATTGCCAGGCCGATAAACAGATTTGCTTTGGCGATCTGGATATTTGGTGTTTTGGCCGGGCAGGTTCCCATCCGCTCAATAAAATCACGGACCAGCCTTTCATGTCCTCTCCGATACCACCCGGACCACAGTTCGAGAAAAATCCCTGCCTCCGTAGCCGACTGCCTCTCGCGGAACTGGTGCTTTTCTGAATCATAGCTTCTGGCATCCGTCACCATTCCCGGATTGGATTCCGCAAAAAAGCTAAAACCCGGGGATTCACATTTTTCCCTGAGTACCGCTGCCGTTTCCGCCCATTCCTTACGCTGATACAAAGTTCCCAGCGATTCCAGGGCATAAGCCGCCAGCATATTTACAGGAATCGAGATCGGGTACAGATTGCAGTCATTATTCGACTCCGACCAGTCAACAAACAGGTTCGGGAGATTTTCGATCAAACCGCTTTCCCCGATATATTCCATGACACCATTTACAAATGCGGTCATTCTGGGTTCGTATTTTCGGATAAACTCCAGATCTCCGGACCTTTCATAATACTCGAACAATTCCAGTGCCAGCCAGAAAGACCAGCTTGTGATCCCAACCCTGTCATCTTCTCTGGCATTTCCTGGATAGACGGAAGGGAAAAATGCAGACTGATATTCCTCTGCGTCCGTAAGGAGAAAATTTTCCAGAAAATCCTTTTCTACATTCAGGTCTCCCAGCATCATCCATGCCGCCCGCGCCGTCCAGAAGGAATCGCACAGCCATCCTCCCCGTTCCCGTTCCGGGCAGTCCATAAAAATATCCATCGTATTATTACAGAGCGTCTGCCCTGCCCCTTCATAGATCAGATTCAGCCCCGGGTCACTGCAGGCAAAGCCTGCTTTTTTCCTGTCTGGAAAGCAGTATTCTACCATTCCGGCTTCCCGGATCTCCACTGCGCCCTTCGATTCAATGATCAATTTTATATAGTGCGCCAGATAGGGTTCGAATGTAATCAGCTCATATGTGCCGGGTTTTATATGATATCTCACCAGACAGGGGTTCGCCTCCGGCTTCCCCGTTTCATCCAGTATATCGCTGTGAAGCAGTTCAAGCTGTGTTTCCTTTTCCGCGTAGATCCTGATTCTTAAAAATCCTGCAAATGATTTCTCCAATGCCCATGTAAGCGCAGCTTTATGCTTTCCCGGCGTCACCTTCCAGCCGGTACGTCCTCCGGCTTCTTCCGCATTATGCGTTTTCCTGCCGAGATCGCAGAGCTCTCCGGTAAATGCGGATTCCTCTTCCGCATTCACCCGGTCAACGACTCGTTCCTCCAGCATCCTGTACCATTGCGCCTGTACAAACAGGACCGGACCGCCGCCGGGAGTCACCTGCTCTGCCGGAACAGAATCTGCCGCATTTACCAGCATGGATACCGGATGAAAGGTATATGCCGCATAAGGCGCCCGCCTTTCCAGATATATCGGTACATGTTCCGTAAGTATCTCCGGCTCGGACAGCCCTTCCCCTGATATCCGCCAGTCAAAGGAGGCTTCGGACAGATCATACTGCTCCGTGATCTCTCTGGAATGGGAAATCAGCTCTGTCAATTCCGCGCGTTCCGTCAGCTCCCGATACAGAAAACAGTTTTTCCCATGTCCCCCTGTGGCGGCCAGGATCTCTCCGTCCGCCGTCAGTTCCGCCGCCAGCATTCCCGGCTCCAGGGTAATGTCATTGCTGACCTTATCCGGCTTATCATAAGCCGCCGCCTCGATTGCGATATGTAGCTGTCCGCACAGCTCCAGTTCAAACTCGTCCACTCTTGCATATCCGTGTGCGGTCTGTGCAGGTCCGTGCGCTCTCATCTCACCATTGATATACAGCCGGTAAAAGGAACGGGCAGCGATTGCAAAATGCACGGTCTTTACACTTTCAAGCGTAATCTCTGTATGAAATCCAAGGAACTGATTCCATTGATGCTTCAAATGTGTTCCCCATACCGGGACTGCCATTTTGAATATTGTCATGTTTTCCGCCCCCTATTCCGAAACCGTATCCCGGGATATCCTTTTCTTCATCTCTTCGATCTCCGCCGCATGCTTCTCAACCGGGTTAAACCTGAGGCAGATCAGCAGGATGACCGCTGCCAGCGCCGGTGCGCCGAAGCGTAAAAAGTTGATCACAAGCATGGTGCTGTCCGGCTGTTCCCCGACTGCGCCTGCCACATATCCCGAAGCGGCCAGTGCTGCAAGAATGCCTGAGCTCACCAAAGTATTGCCGCACTTCTGGGCAAAGCCTTTAATGGATGCGATCACGCCGTTTGCCGAAAAACCTTCTGTCAGTTGGATATAATCCATGGCATCATTCATAAGCACATTGACCAGTGCATTCATCATAGCGGCAATGGAAGTTGCGATAAATGACAGAACATACAGTACCATCATATTGCTTTTGCCGAAAAAGAACAGGATCGTGTAACATACGGCAGACCCGATTGCCGCAAATGTGAGGGCTTTCTGCCCGCTTTTAAATACCTTAAGCACGATCGGCATCAATACGACCATGGAAACCAGCGCCCCGAACGAAACGATTCCCATGTACAGGGAAACCAGATCCGGTCTTTCAATATAATAGATGATATAGTAGACCGATGAAGAAAACATCAGCCCGTACCCTACTGCCGCGAAAACCCATACGATCAGATAGGGGGACAGCTCCACATGCTTTAAAACGGTCTTCAAGTCGTGAAACGCATTCCGCTCCGAATAATCTGACAGATATTTTTCTTTCGATGCCGCGAATAATCCCCAAAAGGAAATGCAGGACAGAATACCGCATATTATCATGACCGGAATATAACCATTGTTTATATGCAGCGTATTTTCAAAAAAAGCGGTTACCTGCGGTGTAAATGTACTTGCGATGGTAAAACATACAGCAGTTGCTCCCGCGGCTTTGGCCACAATAGAATTCCGTGTTTCATTGTCCTTTACACATGCCGGGATGATCGCAGAGGCGGGCATGGTATACATGGTAACCGTCATTCCGTTCAAGATATAGAATACAGCGACCCAGGCAATTTTACCCGTTGCGGAAAAATCCGGATTCAGCCAGCATAGCGTTGAAAATATGGTCAGCAGAACCGGCGCGATCAGGAAATACGGCCGGTATCGTCCCCACCTTGTATTTGTCCGGTCTGCGATCACCCCCATCATCGGGTCATTCACTGCATCCCATAAAGTAGCCACAAACATGATCGCAGAGCAGGCTGACGCAGGAAGCAGCATCGTATCTGTCATAAATATGGCAAAAAAGCTTCCGAATATTGCAGAGCTCAGCATCGCTCCCCCTCCTGTAGAGGTAGCGCAGAACCATTGAAAGGCTGTGCTTACTTCTTTTTCTGCCGGGGCCTTTGCGTGTTTCATCGTGTTTTCATTTTCCATCTCTTACTCCTCCTTTTATAGTAACTTACGATGGTTACAATTTTTTTATCTTTTTTTATTATATGGACAAACGGAACCTTTTTCATGATATAATCAATTCTATATTTGAACTATTTTGACATGGGGGATTCATATGGACAATTATCTGATCTTTGGTGAAGTACAGGAGTGGCTTACCGCACACTATAAAAAGCATGGCCGGGAGTTCGAGGTACAGGAGGCCATCCGCTCTCTGTCCAGAAAGGGGCAGGTTCATCAGGGCATTCCCCGGAAGCCTGATTTTCAGAAATGGGACTTCGGAAATGATTCTACACTGGTGGAGCTGATGCATATTTACCCGATCTTCATCCGCGAAACAGAGTCTGCCAATGAATTTCCGCTTGGGCATTTAGTGGATTCAGATCAGAAGCAAAAAGATTTTTTTATTACTCTGGCACATTTTTATGCAAAAAATGAGTATCGGGCGAATGACACGTATTCCCTGATCTATGCTTTGCACGGCAGCAGCAGGATCTATATTCAGGACAGGGAATATAGTCTGGAAACCGGGGATCTGTACATGCTGTCCCCCAATACCCTGTTTTCCGTGACAGCCATGCCCGGTGATCTTATTTTCTTCATTTCCATCGAAGAAGGTCTCTTTTCTACTGCCTTTATGGATTTGATATATAAAAATTTCGGATTGTCTGCTTTTTTCCGGATGCTGTTTCGAAAAGGGCAGAACAGCTTTTTCGCGTTTTACATCCTGCCGGACAATGAAATCCGTTACCTTCTGCAGCATCTCCTGATGGAATTTTTAACGTATGATAAATATGCCGATGAGATGTCTATGAGCTATACAAAAATACTTTTTTCAACCTTGCTGCGCCGGCAGTGCCAGAAGGACCGCCCTGGAGCTGATTCACCTGAAGCCGCTGCAAAGCTGAGGATATTTGATATACTCCGATATATAGAAATGCATTCTGCCGATATCACACTCTCTGATCTCTGCAGGCAATTTCACTACAGTGAAAGCTATGTCAGCCGGGTGATCCGCAGCACGACAGGAAAAAGCTTTTCTACTGTCGTGACCGAATTCCGTATGATACAGGCGCAGAGCTATCTGACCGAGACAGACCTTTCCATCGGCGAAATTGCTTTAGAGGTCGGGTATAACAGCTTTGAACATTTTTCGAGATGCTTTAAGAAAAATACGGGGATCTCACCAAGGGAATATAGAAAACGGTTATTATGAAGTTTAGATGATCTGCATCGGATGTACATTACGGCATCTGTATATTCGCCGCAATATATATCCGATGCAGGTCTTTTTTCAAATTTCCTGTCTAAGCACAACCCGCGAAGCGTATTCCCCGCCCCGGTGGATCCGGTTCTCGGCAATTTTCATCTCCACGCTGTTGAACCCGTCCCGTGTATTCCGGTTGGGGAAGATGAAGTTCTCCGCGCCGGAGGTCACCGTCACCCGCAGCTTATGTCCCTTCTGGAACGTATGGGACAGCTTGGTCGTCCGGATCTCCACCGGATAGATCTTTCCCGGCTCCATAAATTCCGGGTGGGTGAACTGATTCCGATACCGGACACTGATCACGCCGTCCGCCAGCTTCATGGACCGTCCGTTTTCATCCACATCCGTGATCCGTACTACCAGATCGGTATCCTCGCAGTCCGAGGAAATGTAGATCTTCGCCAGGGCATCTCCGGTGATGGTCAGATCCTGTTCCAGAACCTCCGTAGAGTAGCACAGAATATCCTTCCGCTTCTCTTCCTCCGTATAATCCTCCGGCACCTCCAGCTCATTTTCCGACAGGTCGATGATATGGACCGGCGGATCCTTCGGGTCGTAGCGATAGACATCCGCGCCTGACGCAGAAGCCTTTTCCGTGGTCAGACGGCCGCGGTTCTCTGCAGCGGCGCAGGCGTCTTCTTCTGGCTGCCGTCCCTGATTCGATGCGGTGCAGGCTTCCTCCGGCTTCTGTTCCTGAACCGCCGCATCCGCTCCGTCCCCGTCCAGATACAGCACTAGTTCCTTTGTCCCCGGAACCGGCCAGTTGTCCGCACATTTCCACTCATTGCTCCCCATGGTATAATATTCCACCTTCGGGGTCTTTTCGATCCCATTGTCCACACCGTTGACATAATGCTCCAGCCATGCGAAGCAGATCAGATCCATATCATAGCGCAGGGCATTATTTCCCAGGGCAAACCCGTGGATGTCATAATTGGCGTTGCCGCTGTGCATCCAGGGGCCGAGGATGACCTTCTTCTCATCATAATCCGCATACAGATCCAGGGCTTCCGTGGTCCCCATCCCGTTGTCGTCGAACCAGCCGGACATGATCAGCGCCGGCACCCGGCGCTCCCCGAAGCGGTCCTTCCAGCTTCCCCGCTGCCACAGCTCGTCACAGTCCATATGGGAGATCCATTTGCGCAGGAAGGGTACGTCATACCCCAGGGCTTTCGGCGCCAGTTCTTCCAGGGGACGGATACTCAGCACTTCATCCCAGTCGTCCCGCACCATTTTCTCCGCGTCCATGCGCTGTCCGGATACGGCAAATGCCCACGCCAGCATGCCGGAATTGAAGCACCCGCCCCTTCTCGGCACATCCACAAAGGGACTTCCGGAGCAGACGCTGCTGAGCATGGCCTTCAGATGCGGATTGCCGCTGGCCGCGGCCGCCCACTGGACATATCCCAGGTAAGACCCTCCGGTCATGGCCGCATCCCCGTTGCTCCAGGGCTGTCCGGCGATCCAGTTCAGCGTGTCGTCCCCGTCCTCCACCTCATAGTACATGGGCAGCCATTCGCCTTCGCTGTCCTCCCGGCCCCGGACATCCTGAATCACCACTCCGAAGCCTCTCTGTACGAAGCGGTAATAAGGCTCCGCGTCTTTTGATTTTCCGTAAGGGGTACGGACCAGCACCACCGGAACCGGCCCCTCCTTCTGAGGAAGGTATATATCCGCCGCCAGACGGACCCCGTCCCGCATAGGCACCATGCAGGTCTGCACCGGCCGGACGCGGCAGATCGGCTCCTGATACATCTCCTTCCACCTTGGCAGGATGGTCCTGTCCTCATACCCCTCCCGCACAAGCAGGGAGCAGCAGTCCCGGGCGGGCGTCACAAAGGCGATGATCCGCCCGTTTTCCACCAGAAAGTCCTGGGGAAATTTGATCTCACGCTCCACATACTCCGTCTCGCTCTTTTGCTCATAGCGGGTGCCGGCTACGGTCTGAAAGCCCTCCGGACTGTCGGCCAGGGCACGCTCGTATTCCTCCGTGTGAAGCAGGTCGTCCAGGACATCCATTTTCCCCAGCTTTTTGTACCACTCCTCTTCCTTTGTCAGTTCTCTCTTCTCACCATACTCTCCCGTCTCTACGTTCAACGGTTGATGGTAAATGTGTTCTCCTTCTTTTTCGCAGATACCGTATTGGATACCTGACAGATAAAATCCCCAGCGCTCCATAGTTTCTCCTTCCGTTCTTTAAAAACCGTCTATGCCCCAATGATCGCCCTGATCAGATACGCCACCAGGATTCCCGCGTAATTTCCGCATACTCCGCCGACCACGCCCATGAGCAGTCCCGCGCT
>CATLCV010000058.1 GCA_949893755.1 uncultured Lachnospiraceae bacterium
ACTGAATTAGAAATTTATACAAAATTTTTCGCAGAAGAAATATATAATATTCAAAGCAAAGAAGAAATATTAGATTTATTTTGGCTTTTAAAAAAATTATGTCTACAAGCTGATAAAAAAGACAATGCAAGTGAACTTAAATTAATGTACAAAAAAAGCTTTGGACTTTTATTAGAAAATTCATATATATGGGAAAAAGATTTTATTTAATAAAAATTATAGTCTCATCCTAAAAATAAAGCATCAACATCAATATTATTTAAGATATATGTATTTCTTTGAAGAATAGGTGATAATAGTTATGTTAATATCAGTAATAGTGCCTGTATATAATACAGAACAATATCTTCCGTTTTGTTTAAATAGTATCATAAACCAATCATATAAAAATATAGAAATTATTATTATAAATGACGGTTCATCGGATGGAAGCCCCAAAATATGTGATGATTTTTTAAAAAAAGATTCACGTATTTCTGTAATACATCAAAAGCATCAGGGATTAGTCTCAGCCAGAAAGACTGGGGTCAGATCCGCAAACGGCGAGTATTGTATTTTTGTTGATAGCGATGATTGGATTTCAGAAAATTTAATAGGCTCTGTCCTTTACTTAACCCAAAGCGGAACTATTGACATAGTAAATTATGGCGTAACCTGTGTAGACAGAACGGATTACAAAAATTGGTATTATACTTTTCCAAATGGAATATATGAAAATCAAGATTTGACATGTATTTATAAGAAAATGGTGTTTGATTTCACCAAAAATCGTCCAGGAATAATTCAATCATTATGCACAAAATTGATAAAAAGGAAATTGCTATATGAAAGTATTCAATTTGTGGATAACAGAATTACAATGGGGGAAGATGCTGCTGTTGTTTATAAGGCAATGCTTAATGCAAAAAAAATCGTAATTACAAATGATTGTTACTATTTTTATAGGACACATCCGGATTCTATGTGTCGCTCTAAGGATTATGATATATTTACTAAAATCTATTATTTTTATCAGTATATGAACAATATATTTTCAATATATAGTGATGAATATTGCCTTAACATGCAATTACGGGCGTATATAATCTCTTTTATAGAAAAAGGGTTAATTGATATTTTTTCTATAAAACTAAGTTCACCCTATATTTTCCCATTTGAATTATTTCATAATAGCGACAAAAAAATTGTTTTGTATGGTGCCGGAAATGTTGGCAGATCCTATTACAAACAGCTGGTAAAAAAGAACACTTTCGAATTAGTCGCTTGGGCAGATAAAGGACTAGCTGGACAGTATGTATTAAATCAAAAAATCGTATCGCCAGAATCTTTAAAAAACTATAAATTTGATAAAGTATTGATTGCAGTAAAAGCTTTTGAAATCTCCCAAAAAATCAAGAAAGAATTATGTACATATATAGATAAAGAAAAAATACTATGGGATGAAACAAAAACTAATTTTTGGCTTAGAGAACTTGAAATATAAATAAAACAGCATTGGAGTAACTAAAATGGTTAACTTTATTGATTGCGGAATAAATGAATTTATTGTTAGAGCCAATCATAAGCGTATATATTGTTTTGGTGCAGGTAAGTATTTTAATAAATTTATTTCCGAAAACCATAGCATTATCATATCAGGTGTTATTGACAATTATCAACATCTAGAAAAACAATCTATTAATATACACCATCGACAAGTTAAAGTCATCTCTTTGGATGATTTTCTAAAGATTTATGATAAGAAATGTGTAATTATAATAACCTGCCTTTCATTTGATGAAATTATACAGCAGCTTGACTCCATTGAAAAGCTAAATGGAATGGATTGCTACATAGAATATTTTATTAAAAATCATACGGAGGAGACCTGCGTCAATATTGATTATACTGCAAAAAAACAGCTGATTCCCAAAAAAATCCACTATTGCTGGTTTGGCCAGAATCAGATTCCTGACGAATACCAGCGGTGTATAGAATCTTGGAAACAATATTGTCCGGATTATGAAATTATCAGATGGGATGAAACGAACTATGATGTCCATAAAAACCTTTATGTCCATCAGGCGTATGAAAATAAACAATGGGCTTTTGTAACCGATTATGCAAGAGTTGATATACTATATCATGAAGGCGGATTATATTTTGATACTGACGTTGAATTGATTAGATCATTTGACAACTTACTAACATGGCGGATGTTTTGCGGATTTGAAAGTAATGAATATGTGGCTTGGGGACTGGGGTTTGGCTCTGTAAAAAAAGAACCCTTATTGCAGGATGTATTAAATGTATATGAGCATATAACATTTATAAATAGTGATAAAAGCTTTAACACAACAACATGCCCTATTATACAATCAAATGTTTTAGAAAAATATGGCTTTAAAATGAATGGACAATTTCAGGAAAAGGATAATATCGCAATTTATCCTAAAGAATACTTTGCGCCAATAAGCTATATTCGTGGTTTTGGAGGGATAACTGATAATACATATTCTATACATCACTATTCTGCATCTTGGACAAATAGCAATCATAAAGCTCATAGACTAGATCTTGAAAAAAAAATTGAAACGGTCCGGAATCGAAAAACTCCGAATTTAGTTTCATCAAATGATACTGCTGTTAAAAACAAATTTCAGATTTGGGAATGTATCGGATCAACAAACACTGCTGGCGGGAAGGCACCCGCTGATATCAAAAGTATACTGTATCAGTCAGGATATTATGCTGTCAATATACATCCTTATAAAGGTGAAAAAGGCTCTGCTGATTGGAACTGGAGTCAAAGACGTTTAGAACAGGAATGGAACCATTGTTTTGAAATCATACCTGAACGTTCCATATTATTCCTACAATACCCTTTCTGTCAGGAACAAGATATAAGAAACAACACACTGCTTCGATTAAAAACGGAAAAAAATGTTCGCATAATTGTCTTTATACATGATGTAGAGGCATTAAGGAAAATATTTTTAGACAAATCCAAAGAGGACGACTTTCATTTTATTCTCCAATTAGCGGAAATATTTATTGTACATAACACAAAGATGCTGACATATTTTACCGAGTTAGGTGTTAGTTTGAACCGACTTATTCCTCTTCGTATATTTGATTATTTACTGAAAAAGCAGGAAAAAAATATAATTTTCGAAAGGTCAATCACTATAGCTGGTAATTTGCAGGCAGTAAAAAGTCCTTATATAGGAAAATTATCATATTTGGCTCCCCTGAAAATACATTTGTATGGACCTAATTATGAAAGTCAAAGTACTGCGCATAACATAAACTATCACGGTTCCTATTCTTCGGATGAAATCCCTCAAATTCTTAACCGTGGATTTGGCCTTGTATGGGATGGTGATAGTCTGGACGGATGCTTTGGTGATACCGGAGAATATTTAAGATATAATAACCCACATAAATTATCCTTGTATTTAGCTTCTGGGATTCCTGTTATAATATGGGAGCATGCTGCCGAGGCATCTTTTGTAAAAGAAAACAATATAGGAATTACTATTAATTCCCTTTTTGAGATTTCATCCATTTTAGCTGAAATGGATGAAGATACATATATGGAATATTTGCGTCATGTAAAAATAGTTTCTGAGAAAATAATCCATGGATATTATACAAAAAATGCACTCATGAAGGCAGAAACCATACTATCTTCACAACAACGTATTTCATAAAATAAAACTTATCAAATAGAAAAGTGAGCAAATATAAGATGACATTCACAAAAAAAGAAGATTTGATTAATTTAAAAGGTCTTAATAAGAAAATTTTTATTTATGGTGCTGGAAAAAATGCAAATTTTTTATATTCCTTTCTAAAAATGCATCATATAACAGTAACAGGATTTCTTGTCTCAGATATAAATGGGAATCCAGACTTCTTATTTAATCTGCCTGTAATAGAAGCTAAAAACTTTCAAAAAGATAACGGATACCTCATTTTATCCTCAATAACCAAACATAGCAATTTATATATATCAGTCTTTGATTATATCATTGAAAACAGGTTGACAAACCTGGTGTTTTTATCCTTTGAATTGATGACAAAAATACGGGAAGAATTAAGATTCGCAGCAGTAAAAAATGTTTTCCAAAAAGGAAATTATCATATTGGTACAGAGATTCCCGTCGAAACTTATCATAACATTTTGGTTTTGACAAAGCCAAATAACACCGAATATCATTGGCGTTTTAAATCGGCCATGGTTGAGGAGCAAAATATTCGCAGTATTTTAGAGTTATTTCCTCAGAGGACAATTTTAGAAGAATACGAAGATTTATATGGATGCTATCACATTTTACACTCACTTAATATAAATAATGCGATTAGCTCTAAATCTATTTCTATTTATATGGCCCAGAGCCATATCGACAAATGTATGACAGAGCGCACTTTGCCGCAATGGATTATTCCAATACAAGTAGGCGCTGCTTTAACCGAAGTGGAGATCTGTGATATACGAGATAATACGGGGGAGAATATTTCGGAAAGGAATACCATTTATTCTGAATGCACCGCCCTTTATTGGATGTGGAAAAATGCTCCCAAGACTGATTATATTGGTTTATGCCATTACAGAAGACATTTTGATATGTCAGAGAATGATTTTATCCGATTGGTAAGCTCAGATATAGATGTGCTGGTAACCACCCCCACATTTGTTAATGAGACAGTTCATTCTTTCTTTTCCAGCTTTGTACCAAAGGCTGATGAATACTATTTGTTAAAGGCAATAGAAACTATATATCCAGAATATTTACCGGAAGCAAAAGCATTTTTAAATGCAAAGTTTTTTCCGCCATGTAATTTGTCAATTATGAAATATGAGCTTTTCCAAAAATATGCAGAATTTATATTTTCTATTACATTTGAAATCGAACGCTGCTACGATGAATTACACTTTTATCGAAATGACAGGTATATGGGATATCTTATAGAATGGCTTCTGGGGATTTTCCTGATGCACCACAAAGATGAACTAAAAATTGCATATACAGATATGCTGTTCTATTCATGAACGGAGGACTTATGCCAAAAGTATCAATCATCATGCCATCCCTGAACGTAGAGCCCTACATTACAGAATGTATGGAAAGCGTCATTCATCAGACCTTACAAGACCTGGAAATCCTGTGCGTAGATGCCGGTTCTACCGATGGTACATGGAAGATTTTAGAAGAATATGCCAAACGTGACAGCCGGATCCGGCTGATCCGTTCTCCGCAGAAAAGCTATGGTTACCAGATGAATCTTGGAATCAGAGAAGCTGTCGGAGAGTATATCGGCATCGTAGAAACCGATGATTTTATTTTACCGGAAATGTACCAGGAGCTTTACACTTATGCAAAGGAAAATAACGCTGAATTTGTAAAATCAGATTTTGATGTTTTTACGACCTTTCCGGACGGAGAACGGCTTTTTCTGAAATACTCTTTGGAAAAGTACAGCTCTGCAAGGTATCATACCGTATTTATGTCAGAGGATTATTTTAATAGCAAGTGTACAATCGATGTCTTTGCATGGAATGGAATCTATAAAAAAGCCTTTTTAAAGGAAAACCGTATTTGGTTCCAGGAGACACCAGGAGCGGCATTTCAAGACTGCGGTTTCCGATACCAGGTAGCCCTAAATGCCAGGAGGGGGTTTTTCCTGGATCGTTCCTTTTACTGTTACCGCAGAGATAATACGAACTCTTCCACTTACAACAGCAAATGCGTATTGTTCAATCTTGCAGAATGTAAAAATCTGATTCATATAGTCAAACAGACCGGAAAGACCGGAAAAAAACAGATGGAGTTTCTGGCCAGGGAAATTGCGGTTATTGCACATAGACCTTATATCGAGTTATTGACATGGGGGCAGCCCGCAGAAGGGACCGAAGAGGCTTTGAATGAATTCAGATCCATTCTGAAGGAATTTATACGTCAGGGTATCTTGAATCAAATGTCTGTAACTGCGGATGATTGGCTTGCAATCAGAATGTTTGTGGACAATTCGGAATTTTATGACTACTATGCCCACTTGAGGGCAGAAACCACTGCAGAGAGTGTTAAACTTTTTTTGAAGAGTATTGCAGATTTTAAGCATATATTTCTCTTTGGCAGCGGATACGTAGGTTCCTGCGCGTATTGTCTGCTGCGAAGTAACGGAATACAAAATATTACCGCATTTTGCGATAATGATAAAAACAAATGGGGACATACACATATGGGACGCATGGTCATTCCGCCTGAGGATGCAGCAAAGCAATATCCGGACGCGTATTTTATTATCACAAATGCTGCTCATTCGGATGATATTCAAAGACATTTATATGAATATGGAATCGATAAAAAACAAATTACGACTTACAATCTCAGTACGTTTCCTATGGACTGTACCAATATGATTATGCGTCTTTCCGAAATGGCAGAATAAAGAGCGGATTAAAGTATTCATAACGAATATCGAACAGCACCTTGACAAATTCATAACTTATATTAAGATTTCTATCCCACATTTTTCCTTCCAAAAAGGAAAACCAACTAAATTTTGTAGATTTGGTGAATCTCTGTTTCTTCCTTGACAAACCTCTGTTTTTGTATCATCATAAGATAAGAGGAACATCTTTTCCTCAGCTAAAACATCAATTCTTATTCGTTTTTTATATCCTGCGAAATGGCCGAATGGCCTCTTGGGCATGGGTATATCTTATGTGATAGCTCTAACAGACATTTACACAGGTCAGATTCAAAGATTATTTCTTAAAGAATCCTTACCACCAATGAAAAAAATGGAGGACATCGAATGGACAAATTAAGGGGAAGTATGGACACGCTCAGCTCCATGCAGCTCACAGCTGACATCGAAGGACTGGACGCACAGAGTAAGACACTCCTTCGCAGCACGGAGGTGCTGGCAGTCATCCTGCGGGAGACGGTCGAGGAATATAAGGGGTACAGCCGGAAGGAGGTCATGGATTTTATTGAAACGGATTCCATTACGGACACAAAGGAAGTGTCACAGGGCCGGACGAACACACAGGTAAGGGGCGACAATATCGAATTTGTTCACCTCAACGAGAAGACATCCCTGTTTGACCTGGCATTTCGGGCCAGGAATCCCGTGCTTTCTACAGAAACGATGCAGATCAGCCTGCACGTGGATATCGAATCGCAGAAAACCTATAAGCCTGGTTATCCGATTGAAAAGCGTGGATTGTATTATCTGGCACGGCGCCTGTCGTCCCAGCTGTCTCTTATTACAGAACGAACCGATTATTCCCAGCTGGAAAAGTGTTACAGCATCTGGATCTGCCGAGATGATATCCCGAAGAAGGAACACAACACCGTCTCTGTTTATGAGATTGCTAACACAAAGAATATCGGAATCAATACTTTGCCAAAAGAAAATTACGATTTGATGACTTTGGTGGTTATCAAATTAGGGCATACGGTGTATAATGGAGAAAAAGAAGACGAGGGGTACGACCTCTTACGTTTTCTAAATGCAATTATGTATCCCCACAAGGGGGATTTTATGGCTGCGGTATCTGAATATATTGACTTTTCTGAAAATGAAGAGTTGTGGAAGGAGGAAAAAAGCATGGACGGACTGGGAGAATGTATTTATAATGAAGGACGGGAAGAAGGTATCGAGGCAATGGTTTTGGATAATCTAGAAGAGCAGGTACCTATGGAACGTATCATTTCAAAGCTACAAAAATATTTTCAATTGACGGAAGAAATGTCACAACAGTATTACCAAAAATATTCCCCGAAAGCCTGACACCCCCTGCCGTGAATCAAAAGTGAATACCAATAAAAAGTCCTGATATAAGTCATGAATGCAGTCACTGACAGATTTATATCAGGATTTTTTATAAATCATGAAACAGATATACAACATCAAATGCAAAAACTTGGAGGTTTACATCAATGCAACCAGAATACCTTATAAAAGAAATCCAACAGGGGCTCCTGAAATGGTACGATTTTAGACCGGGCAGCACCTTCCTTTATCTCGGCGAAAAGGACGAGCCCTGCGCTGCCCTGCTGAGTGAATTGACCGGACAGACCATATGTAAGTCTGACGCACAAGCTGCCGGACACTCCACTGTACAGCCGGAGATCACGTCCCCCCGCCTTACCTGCGCACCCCCGCTCCAGACCCTCACCACGCAATGGCAGCAAGCCCACACCGCCGGCTTCGACTACATCATTGCCATCGAGACTCTGGAAAAGCTGGAATCCCCTGCCGGGTTTCTTTCACATTTGAAGTCTATGCTCAAACCCAACGGCACGCTCCTCCTGGGGATGAACAACCGCTTTGGCCTCCGGTATTTCTGCGGGGACCGGGATCCCTACACGGAGCGGAATTTTGACGGGATCGAGGGCTATCAGCGGGCTTACTCCAAAAAAGAAGATATTTTTCAGGGGCGCTGCTACAGCCGGGCGGAGCTCCGATCCATGCTGCAAAGCTCTGGATTCGAGACTTTTCAGTTTTACTCCGTTCTTACGGATCTGAAAAATCCATCCTTATTATATGCGGAAGATTACCTGCCGAATGAAGATCTGTCCAACCGGATTTTTCCGACTTATCATAATCCGGATACCGTATTTCTGGATGAGGAAAGCCTCTACAACAGTCTCGCCGAGAATGGAATGTTCCATAAAATGGCAAATGCGTATCTGATCGAATGCCCTTTAAGCGGCCAGCTTTCCGATGTCATCCATGTCACGAGTTCCATGGAACGGGGGCCCGAGCGTGCGCTTCTGACGATCATCCACCGGTCAGGGATTGTAGAAAAACGGGCGGCGCATACTGAAGGCATTCTGCGTTTGAAAAATTTAATCGAACACGGACATGATCTGTCTATACATGGTATCTCCGTCGTAGAAGCGAAGCTGGGGCAGTACCTTCCTGCATACAACATTCCGGATACGATAACGAACCGCGAGGAGAATCTATCCCGCCGCGACACGAACGCCGATACTGCTCCTTCGGCCCAGGATCCGCCCGAACACACCACTCCCACAGCTCCTCCGGAGCCGGAGTCACGCCCAGTCTCCTGCCTCATGCCCTACATCACCGCGGAAGTCGGCCAGCTCTACCTGAAACGGCTTCTGCATGAGGATCAGGAAATGTTTCTGCGGAAGCTGGATGAATTCCGGGACCTGATCCTGCAGTCCTCGGAAATCCTCGAACCCGACCGCGGCGACGGAAACGGCGCCGTTCTGCGAAAGGGCTACATCGACATGGTACCGCTGAACAGCTTTTATCTTGGCGATACCTTCGTATTCTACGATCAGGAATTCTGCATGGAAAATTATCCGGCAAATGCACTGATCTGGCGGATGGTCGCCACATTTTACGCAGGAGATCTGGAAGTAGAGAAACTTCTGCCGATGAAAATCCTTCTGGACCGCTACGATCTGAACCGGAAGCTGTCAAAATGGCAGAAGCTGGAGTGGGATTTTCTTGCGGATCTTCGTCAGGAAAAGACACTGCGGAAATATCACGAAGCATGCCGGCGGAATTATGATGTGGTCAATTCCAACCGGCAGCGTCTGAACTATTCCTCGGACGAGTACCAGAAGCTGTTCATCGACATTTTCCGGAATGCGGATACCCGCAAGCTGATCCTCTTCGGCTCGGGCAATTTTACGAAACGTTTCCTCAGCTTGTACGGCCAGGATTATCCGGTTTACACGGTCGTGGATAATAACCGGGAAAAATGGGGCCAGGAGATCGAGGGCGTTTCCATCCAGTCTCCGGAAATCCTGAGTGCGCTGCACAGCGGAGAATATAAGGTTCTGATCTGCATCAAAAATTATCTGTCTGTTATGAAGCAACTGGACGGCATGGGTGTGACAGAATACAGCATTTATGATCCCGGCAAGGATTATCCCCGGAAGCGGAAGCCCCTTGTACCGCAAAACACCGCTGCCGGATCCGGCTCCTCGGAAAATTCCGCAGTCAAAAAGAAGTACCACACAGGCTATATTGCAGGCGTCTTCGACCTGTTCCATGTGGGGCATCTGAATATGTTCAAGCGTGCGAAGGAACAGTGCGATTACCTGATCGTCGGCGTTGTGACGGATGAAGGGGTGCGCAAATTCAAAGAAGTGGAACCATTTGTCCCCTATGAAGAGCGCGCGGAAATGGTCCGTTCCTGCAGATATGTGGATGAAGTCGTAGAAATCCCGCTGAATTTCGGCGGCACACGCGACGCCTGGCGTCTGCATCATTTTGACTGCCAGTTCTCCGGCAGCGATTACGTAGATAATCCGGACTGGCTGGCCGAAAAAGAATTTTTGGAAAAGCACGGCGCGGAGATGGAATTTTTCCCATACACGCAGAGTACAAGTTCTTCCAAAATAAAAGATCTGATAGAAAAAAGATTGCTATAAGGAGCACCGCAATGAACATTCTTTACTCCCCCGCCGGCATCGCGGATTTCCGGCATCCCGCCCAGGGATTGACGGACATGTCCCATGCCGGACTGAAAACAATTGCCCTGGATCTCAGCATGTGCTGTTCCGGATACGATCTGGAAAATTATGGAAAACAAAATAAGCCCTGCCGCCCCGTACCGCCCCCGCGTTCCAGCGCCTCCGACATGGCCTCCCTTCTCCGCACCCCGGAAGCCATGCTGCAGAATCTGCGGCCGTTTCTGGCACAGTGCCGCAGCCATGGCCTCTCCGTCCAGCTCCTGCGTGTTCCGCGTCTTCCGTGGGACAGCAGGCGCGCAGAATTGAATCCCCTGCTGGAAGAGATCGCCAACTCTGCAATTCCATTCTGCGGAAGGATCGGATGCCGGTACCTGATCGTCCCCGCGCTGTTCGCCGGATTAGAGAAAGGCACGGAATGGCAGGTCAACCGCGCATACTATCTCCGCCTTGCCGAGACCGCCCGAAAGTATTCCGTCACTCTCCTGCTGGAAAACCAATGCCGCAGCCACAACGGACATCTGCTCCGCGGAATCTGCTCCGACGGCGCCGAAGCTGCTGCATGGATTGACCTGCTGAATACGGAGGCTGAAAAGCAGGATCACACGTCCCGCACAAAAGCTCCGGCACACCATCTCTCGCCCCACGCAGAAGCCCCGGCACACGATCACTTGTATCCCCGCTCAGACAGCCCTGTATTCGCCTTCTGCCTGGACGCCGGGATCTGCACGCTCTGCGGCCAGGACATGCAGGCATTCGCCGCTGCTCTCGGCCACCGTCTCCAGGCGGTCATTCTCCGGGACTGCGGCAGACACCAGGAATCCGCTCTCCTGCCCTTCACCTCCGCGTACCAGGGTCAGCCCGGGACAGACTGGCTCAGCCTGATCCGCGGCTTGAGGAGCATGGAGTTTGACGGCAGCCTTGTGCTGGATTGTGCAGATACCGCCGCCGCATTTTCCCCGCTGCTTCGTCCCCAGCTTCTGCCGCTGGCGAAGTCCGTTGCAGAGTATTTTAAATGGCAGATCGAGCTGGAAAGCCTTTTGAGAAAGTACGAATCCATCGTCCTCTTCGGAGCCGGGAACATGTGCCGCAATTACATGAAATGCTACGGCAGCCAGTACCCTCCCCTCTTCACCTGCGACAACAATCCGGCCGTCTGGGGAACCACGATCTGCGGACTGGAGGTCAAGCCGCCGGAAGCGTTAAAGGAGCTTCCCGCCAGCTGCGGCATTTTCATCTGCAATATTTATTACCGTGAGATTGAAACACAGCTTCGGGAAATGGGCATCAAAAATATCGAATTTTTCAATGACGAGTACATGCCGTCCTTTCATTTTGACAGGCTGGAAATGTATTGATTTTCAGAAAAATGCCGCGGCCCGCAAAAAATATATTCTGTTTTCCCGCCCGGACATGGCTGCGGCAGACACTTGAATTTTGGAGGTATCAGAACCATGGTTTCTATCGGTGTACAGACAAAAAATGTAGTTTATGATTCGGATCCGGCAGCCGGATTTCAAATGCTCAGAGATGCCGGATTTTCCTGCGCAGATTTCAGCCTGAATTCTTACCTTTTAAATACATCGCTGTATCAATTCGAATTAAATGATTTTTTTGACCGATCCGACGCGGAGCTGGAGCATTTTTTCTCCCCCCATAAAAAGGGCGCGGCCGCAGCCGGCATTACCCTGAATCAGATGCACATGCCCTACCCGCTCTATGTCCCGAACGGCGGCGGCGATCTGAACGGCTATCTGCAGGACATCGTGGCGCGAAAGAGCATGCACATCTGCGCTTTTTTTCAGTGCCCCTATATCGTAGTGCATGGCTTTAAGCTGGCCCGCAATCTCGGCTCGGAGGAGGCGGAATGGGAACGGACCGAGAGGTTTCTCGACACACTGACCCCGCTGGCAAAGGAACTGCGGCTTACGATCTGCATAGAAAATCTTTACAATTCTGTCGGCGGCCACCTCGTCGAGGGACCCTGCTGCGACGCGAAAAAAGCGGCGGAGCGCATCGACCGCTTTAACGACAGGCACCACGGTGAGCTGCTTGGATTCTGTTTTGACACAGGGCACGCCAATCTCGTGGGGATTGATTTTGAAAGCTTCCTGGGCACTCTGGGACACCGCTTGAAGGTACTCCACATTCACGATAACGATGGCGCGGGGGACCTGCATCAGATTCCGTTTACATTTACAAAGACACGGGAAAATACGGCCGCCACGGATTGGGAGGGATTTCTGAATGGATTGAGACACATACAGTTTGACCAGGTACTGAGCTTTGAGACCGCGCCGGTACTGAGTGCGTTTCCCAAAGAGATGAAACCGCAGGCGCTGCGGTTTATTGCAGATATAGGAACATACTTTGCGGATAAGATCAACTTCTCAGTTTACAACCCCTCTTTTCTATGTTAAGATTATGCTAGTTTATTATGAACATTTTTAGTATGCATGCGAAACGTACATCATATCAGAAAAGGAAGGGAGGTCTTTCAGACCATGATTTTAAAGGACTGCAGTACATGCATGGTTTACGATACGTCCGGCGAGCTTCTGGTGAAGGCCAGGGTCATGAGCGTGGAGGAGCGGATCACGCTTCATTTTGAGGACGACAGCAAGCTCGGTCCCGATACGGACAAATTGGAGATTGACTTTTTTGACAGCCAGATGGGCTGCATCAAGACATACAGCAGCCTGGTGGTCCATAAAAATACAGATCCCTGGGTGCTGGAGCCGTGGATGGCACAGTGCGAGATCCTGGAGGTCCGCGAGACGATCCAGCGGCAGAAGGATCTGCGGGTAAAGCTGGAGAAGGAGCTGGAATTTACGTCTACCGTACACGGACATTTTATGGGGACCATACATAATATCAGCGTAGGAGGCATCATGCTCTATACAGAGATGCCGCTGTCTGTGGACGAGGAGATTGAGTTCCGCTACTGTTTCCTGAAAAGGGAATACGAGGTCAAGGCAGTCATCCTGCGGGAACAGGAGATGATCAAAAAACGGCATGTCTATGGCTGCCAGTTTATTGATCTGACGAAAAGCGCGGAGAGAGATATCCGCCAGTTTGTATTCAAGCAGCAGTTAAAGAGGATCTGGTAGGCCGGCCATCCAATTAGGAGGAAATACCCATGATATCAATCACTTCACTGCAAGATACAGAAAATGGTACGCTGTTCCATATGGACTGTAGTTTTTTATCCTCTGTCCGGTACGTGTGCGAAAGTCCGGACACCGTCTGTCTCATTTTTTCTGAAAAACCGGCGGAGCTGCCGGAACGGCTCTTTTTAATGCCGGACGGCAGACAGTACGACTACAGGGCGTTTATCTATACGCTCTCACCGGATATGGAGGTCTGCCGCCTGCGGAACGTACCCGTGGAAAGCCAGAACAGCAGACAGGAGACTGACGGATGTGCAGATCATTCAGCATTTGGCAAGGATGCAGCTCATATGCAGGGATCCGGCACAGAATCGTCTGAAAAGGAATATTATATCGTCCGGGGCGTGACCGACGACATCCAGGAGGTCCGGAAGAACTTCCGTGTGTATGTCTCTTTCCGCACCTCTGTTTACTTTGACCATGATCCAAAAGAAGTCCTGGTCACCATCAAGGATATCGGCTGCGGAGGCTTTCTGTTCGTCTCCGACAAAAAATATCATCCCGGGGATACCCTGTCCGTAGTCCTCTTCGATTCCAGGAATCCGCTGCTGGTGAAGGCCCGGATCCGGAAGCTCCGTCCTGTCCGAAAAGAAGGCCGGTGCGGGTACGGATGCGAATATATTGACCTGAATCCGCAGGCTGAGGCGCGGATCCGCAATTACGTTTTCCACACGGAGGTTCTGCAGGTGAAGGCGAAGGAGTCCTGATGCAAAAAGAAGAGGAGATCTCCCGTCAGGAGCCCCCCTCTTCTTTTTTTGTATTCTTTTTCGCGTCCTTCTCTCCGCCTTCTTCCCCGTCTTCCTTCTTCACCTCATTCACTTCCACGGTGGCCTCTCCCGCCGCGGAATGCTTCGGAGTATATTTCAAAAAGTAAGTATAGATATCAACGATCGCCTGGTACAGTTCCTCCGGGATCGCCGTCCCCAAATCCAGCTGCGTCAGCACTGTTGCCAGCGAATTGTCCTCGTAGACAGGCACGCCGTTCTCATTGGCCACCTCCACAATCTTCTCCGCCATATAGCCCAGCCCGGACGCCACGATAACGGGCGCAATGTCCCGGTTCTCGTCATACCGCAGCGCGACTGCTTTTTTATTCCTGATATCGTCATATTGTGACATTGACCGCATTTCTCCTTTCAAATATCTTCGGGAACGCAGCAGATACCTTGATCGGAACCTGGCCCTGCTCCACGCCAAGATACTCGACCTCCAGGTGATTCTTGCTCATGATCTTACGGATATTGTCACGGATGTCGCCCTCATGTCCTGCCAGCTCTTCCGGATAATGAATCAGCATATCCATCTTCCCATTCTCATAATACATCATCATATCAAAAAAGCCAACATCTTTTAAGTCAAATTTGATCAATAATTTAATTCCGCGCTCCTTGGAGCCCGGATTGCCCGACTCCTCGTCCGGATCCACCCAGATTTCCGAATACATCGGCACCCCGTTCAGGATCACCGGAAGCATCACATGCATGACCGGCATATACACACTCTCATTGATCAGCATGCTCCGCATCATATTCACAAAGTCCTCTTTATTCTCCAGGCCTGCCTCTCCTCTCACACCGGCCTGCATGATATTGAGAAGCTTGTCGGTCCAGTCCATCTTGCCCGCGGCCTTGTCATAATCTACATTCAGCAGCATATCCTTAAACTGAGCGCCCGTCATCCCCTGAAAATACTTCTGGAAGGATGGAAAATCCATCAGCCGCTGGAATGCCTGCGCCACCTTGTCCACGTTTCCGTTTTCCAGCCGGGAGGTATTGAGGGCAAGCAGGCTGATCAGATCCCGGATCTTCCCCAGATCCTTTGTCTGAGAAATATAGCTGCCAAGGTAAGGAATGATCTGCCCCTTCAAAAGCTGCACATTGGCCTGGCTCCCTTCCATACTGTAGGGCCGCAGCCTGGACGCAAGCTGGTGAAGCTCCTGGCGGTTGTTCCGGAACATCCGGCCCTCGATCTGCTCCAGAAGATCCTGGATCGTCTGCTGCAGGTGCTTACCGGAGGACATATCATTGTATCTCCGGAGCATATCCAGGATCCCTGCTTTCAGCTCCACGGAATTGGTATCATTCATGATCTGGCGCAGCACGTCAAATAAAGGACCCTGCAGCCGGTTCGCCCCCGCCATGGCGTCCTTTAAAAATCCGTTCAATTCATCCGGGTTCATCTGCAGCATCTGGAACAGTGCCTGGATATCCGCCGCCGTCCCCTTGCCGATCCCGGATTCCACCATATTCGCCATCCCGCCGAACAGCATCCGGGTCATAACCTCCTGAAGGTTGGGCAGCTCCCTTAAGGACTGTACAAAATTCCCGAAGTTGGATTCGTAGGAAATCCCCTTCCCCTGCTGGCTGTCCGCGTCGGTCCTGCCGTCGGCCCGGACCACCCGCCCGGGATCCACCTGGTTCTTGACGCTTAAGTCCTGTGCCTGCTGGGTCGGAGTCTGCTTATTATTGACCGCGTTATTGTCATACCCCACGACAGGAGTCGTTACTTTTAAAATATTTGACATTTTTTCACCTGCTTTGCAATTTACTCTTATCGTTTCCCGCAAGTCTGACGATATATATTAATAAATGTAATTTTTGTAGTATAAAACATCACATTATATTAGATAAGGCGGTACTAAGATTATGGATAACATGCTTGAAATGTATCTCTATGAGACAAACACTCTTATGGAACAACTGGACGAACTCTTGATAGAAGCAGAGAAGAACTCGGATTTCACAACAAATGATGTAAATGAGATCTTTCGTATCATGCATACGATCAAAGGCTCATCTGCCATGATGGAATTCTCCACGTTGATGGAGATCGCTCATCATATAGAAGATCTTTTCTTCTATATCCGAGAAAACGGAATGGATTCCCTGGATGAATCACACAAGAATGACTTGTTCAATCTGATGTTCCAGTCAACGGATGCTCTTCGCGGCGAAGTTGAAAAAATCGAAAACGATGAGCCCCTTAGCACTAATATCGACTCAATCATTAAAAGTATTAATAGTTTTTTGGAAAAAATCAGTTCTTCCGGTGAGAAGTCTTCTGAGGACACGCCTGCGGAAGCGGCGTCCGCTCCCACCGCACCGCCCGCAGATAAAGAGGCTATCGCCGCCATCAACCAGGAACTGGCAGGATGCCCTGACAGCAAGCTTCCTTATTTTATAAAGATCCATTTCGAAGAGGGCTCCGGCATGGAGAATCTTCGTGCCTTTATGATCATCACCGCCCTGAAGGAGATCGACATGCAGTTCGAATACTATCCTTCCGATGTGGAGACCAACAGCGACACGGCGGAGTCCATCATAGACAACGGCTTCTTTGTAGCGCTTTCCTCTCAGGAGGATGTGGACAGCGCAGTCGGGATCCTGAAGGAGCAGAACAGCATCCAGGCCTATGAGGTCATTGAAAATGTACATGCGAAGGCGGAAGAGCCCAAGCAGGAAGCACCGGCGCCTGCAGTCCAGAAGAGTGCTGAGGCCGCTCCGGCTCCGGCAGCCGCAGAGAGCGCACAGAAGAGCGCCCCGGCTCCGGCCACCGCTTCTACGCACAACGCTCCGGTGAAGCAGAGTCTCATCAGCGTCAACCTTTCTAAGCTTGACAGTCTGGTAGCGGTTGTGGGCGAGATCGTGATCACGGAATCCATGGTCACCTCTTCTCCGGATCTGCAGAACCTGAAGCTGGATAACTTTATGAAGTCCGCGCGCCAGCTGCGGAAGCTGACCGACGACCTGCAGGATATCGCGATGTCTCTTCGAATGGTTCCCGTATCCGGCACCTTCCAGAAGATGAACCGTGTTGTCCGGGATATGAAGAAGAAGCTGAACAAGGACGTAAGGCTTACTCTGGTAGGCGAGAACACCGAAGTTGACAAGACCATCGTGGACAGCATCAGCGACCCGATCATGCATATTGTCCGCAACTCCGTGGACCATGGTATTGAGGAGACACGGGAAGAACGTATCGCGGCAGGCAAGGATCCCCAGGGCGAGGTCATCCTGGCTGCCAGCCATACCGGAAGCGAGGTCATCATTACCATTACCGATGACGGACGGGGCATGGACACGGAGAAGATCCTGGCGAAGGCGGAGCGCAACGGCATCCTGACCAAGCCTGCCAGCGAGTACTCCAAGAAGGAGATCCTTTCCCTTCTGATGCTCCCCGGTTTTTCCACCAACGAAGAAGTGACCGAGTTCTCCGGGCGTGGCGTCGGCATGGACGTTGTGAAGAAAAATGTAGAATCCGTAGGAGGCACCATTTCCATTTCCAGTGAATTTGGACAGGGAAGCGTCACTACATTGAAGATTCCTCTTACTATGGCGATCACGGACGGTATGGAGATCTCCGTCGGGAAGTCTCTGTTTACGATTCCGATCGCGAATATCCGCCAGTCTCTCAAGATCCAGAGAGAAGAAGTCATTCTTGACGCAGGCGGCAATGAGATTGTAAAATGTCTGGGTGAATTTTATCCGATCATCCGTGTACATGAGTTATATAATATTGAAACCGAGAAGACCAATATTGAGGACGGCATCCTGATCTGGGTAGAATCCGCTGATAAGTCCTTCTGCCTGTTTGTAGATGAACTGCTCGGCGAGCAGCAGGTAGTTGTGAAGCCGCTTCCTTCCTATTTAAACAGTTTCAATATCAAAAATTCAGGAATCGGCGGCTGTACGCTCCTCGGCGACGGCAATATCAGCCTGATCCTGGATATTGGTAACTTATATGCAGCATATCATACTCAATATTAAACTATAGGAACCGGAGGAATAATTTTATGTCAGCAGATACACAGAAGAACACAGAAGTCAGCATTCCGGAGAATGAGGCTCCTGCTTCCACAGAGAGATTTTTAACATTTACTTGTGACGGACTGAATATCGGTGTCAGCACCAATTACGTGATCGAGATCATCACAGATCATTCCATCACCATGCTTCCTCTTGTCCCGGATTATCTGAAGGGCATCATCAGCATGAGAGGTGAGATCATCCCGATCATCGATATCCGTCTCCGCATGGGAAAGCTTCCTATTGAATATACCAGCACCACCTGCATCATCATCCTTGATATCAATGATGTGAAGATCGGGATCCTGGTAGATGCCGTTCAGCAGGTGATGGATGTGGACCAGAGCCTGATCTCTCCTGTCCCGGTGGAAAACCAGCAGGAGCTGATCCGGGGTATGGTTTCCTCGGGAAATAATTCCGTGATCCTTTTCCTGGATTGCGAAAAACTGATCCAGGCATATTAAGAAAAAAGGAGCAAAGAAACATGTTAACGATAAATGACAAGGAATTCCAGCGTCTTGTAAAATTTGTACATCAAAATTATGGGATCGATCTGTCGAAGAAACGGCAGCTCATAACAGGACGCCTTTCCAACACGATCGTCGGTATGGGATTCAACTCATTCGAAGATTACGTAGAGTACCTGATCAATAACGGCAAGCCGGAAGACCGGGAGCTGATGCTGAATAAGCTCACGACCAACTATACTTATTTTATGCGTGAAGAGGCGCATTTTAAACTGTTCTCAGAGACCATCCTTCCTTATCTGGAGCAGACAAAGAAGGATAAGGTTCTCAGCATATGGAGCGCCGGCTGTTCCTCAGGCGAGGAGCCTTATACGATTTCCATCATCCTGAAGGAGTATTTTGCAAATAAGCCCGGATGGGATACAAGGGTGCTTGCCACGGATATTTCTCAGAATGTACTGCGCAGTGCGGTCAATGCGGTCTATGACGAGGATTCGCTCAAGGAGTTATCCCCGGCCTGGAAGAAGAAGTACTTCCGTCCCGGAGACGTTCCCGGTACGTACCATGTTACGCAGGAGCTGCGGAACAATGTCATCTTCCGGACATTTAACCTGATGGATCCGATCAAGTTCCGCTTGAAATTCGACGTTATCTTCTGCCGAAATGTGATGATTTATTTTGACCAGGAGACAAAGGAAGCACTTGTCAGGAGATTTTTTGACGCGACCAATGACGGCGGTTATCTTCTGATCGGACATTCAGAGGGGCTGAACAAGGCCACAACGCCTTATAAGTATCTTAAGCCTGCGACTTATCGGAAGGTAAAATAAAAAGTATGACGAGCTGCTTTTGAGAATTCAGAAGCAGCTTTTTTAAAAAACTCTAACACTTTCCAACATTATGTGATAAAATAAATTTATGATGTTTGGCCAAGTAGTATTTCGGCCATAAGAAAGGAATGATTTTTTATGAATAATTCGATCAAAGTGCTGGTTGTGGACGACTCGTCCCTGTTCCGGCAGATGATCATACAGCATCTTTCCTCCCAGCCCGGCATTGAAGTCGTAGGCTATGCGATCAATGCATTTGACGCAGGTCAGAAGATCCCGCGACTGAAACCGGATGTGCTGACTCTGGATGTGGAGATGCCCGGACTCAATGGGATTGAATTTCTCAAGCAGCTCCTTCCGAAGAACCCGATCCCGGTCATTCTCGTATCTTCTTTAAACTTGAGTGTATTTGACGCGCTGTCCGCAGGCGCCGTGGATTTTGTCCGCAAACCGGATATGAGCGCAAAAAATTCAAAGGATACATTTTTTGCCGGCCTTACGCTGAAGGTCCGTGCGGCGTCCAAGGCAAAGGTACGTGTGGCTGCCCGGCAGAATACCGGCAGTGCCGTGACCGCACAAAGTGTTGCGGCGAAGCCCATGCCCTTTCCGCCTATCCCGCGGAATGTCCTGGACTCCACCATCATCGGCCTGGGTGCTTCCACCGGGGGAACGGAAGCCACGCTTGCCGTGCTGCAGAAGCTTCCGGCAAATATTCCCGGCATCGTGATCACGCAGCATATGCCGGAGGGATTTACGGATATGTACGCGCAGCGTCTGAACCGGATCTGCAGTATGGAGGTCCGGGAAGCGAAGAACGGCGATGTCATCCGTCCCGGACTGGCTCTCATCGCTCCCGGAGCGAAGCAGATGGAGGTCGTCAGAGCGGGAAATAACTACATCGTACAGTGCCACCCCGGCCCCAAGGTCAGCGGACACTGTCCGTCAGTCAATGTCCTCTTTAACTCCATTGCCAAGAATGTCGCCATCAAAAAAGTCGGCATCATCATGACCGGTATGGGCAGCGACGGAGCGGAGGGACTGCTGCAGATGCGCCAGAAGGGTGCATTTACCATCGGCCAGGACAAGGAATCCTGTGTGGTATACGGAATGCCGATGGTGGCTTATAATATCGGCGCGGTATGTACGCAGGCTTCCTGCGACAATATTCCTTCTGTTCTTTTGAATCATCTGAAGGGCTGACGGAATCCTTTCCCTCTGTACGGCTGCAATCTGCAATACAGAAAACCTGACGGCGGCAGCCTTTCTGCATACGCCGGTATTTGGGTATTTTTTTAATGAAGATCAAGATCATAAAAACAGATGTGCTTGCGGTGCATCTGTTTTTTTGCGCCCGCATGCGGAAAGACCGCCGGCGGCAGGCTTTCTGTATATGCCTTACAGAGTAAAAGCCATCCCACTTTTTGCGGGATTCACTCTAATTAAATGTACTTTTTTTTATTATGATTTTCAAAGTTGTGCCGATATTCAAGATATAAACTATAAAACAATTTATTCTAATACAGTAAAAAAGACTGCAATGTTTAGAAAAGGAGTCCAGTATGAAAATAACGACTAACAATGTAATGAAAAGCTATCCGGATCTTCGGATTCATACAAAGGAAAATCCTGCTCCTTCTGCAGCTTCAAGTGACGGACATAGCTTTGACGCTTTGATCATACAGTCTAATCCACGACAGATTGAAGAGCACACCTTTGCAGAGTCGGTTTCTCGGCAGTTATCCTCCGGGATGTCTGATACCGCATCTGCAGAGAAGGTCCAGGATCTAAAGAACAAGGTTGCAGAGCATACGTATCAGATCGATGCTTATGCCATTGCATCCAGGATTCTATTGGTATAAGAGGAAGGCAGGTTCAGAGCTTTTTTTCATGTCTTTTGAAGAGATACCGCGGAACCAGAGATGAGGGGGAATCAGATTACTATTCCAGGAGGATTTGCGTGTATGAGTGATTTTTCAGCTTTTGCTGATCTTATGAAGGAATTCATAGAATTTTTTGATACATTGATTCCGATCGAACAAGATAAGCTTGATGCTACTGTGAAGAACCGGGTTGGTATCTTAGAAGATTTTATGCACAAGGAACAGGCCGCAGTCATGCGCCTGAGAGGGTTGGAACAGAAGCGTGAAGCGGAATTGAAGCGTCTCGGACTGGAGGGCTGCACCTTCCGGCAGATCTTGGAAAAGATCCCGGATACGGATGCAGCCATGCTAAAGCCCCTGTTCGACAGGGTTGACAGTCAGGTTCATACCATGCAGTCCTTAAGCGGAAGTATCCGGGATGCGATCGAAGTCAATCTTCGGGTCATTGAACTGAATCTGACAGGGAATCCGGTGGGAAAGGCCACCTATTCCGCAAGCGGGCAAAAGACTGAGAAGGAAAACACGAAGCATTTTTCAAGCCGTTCCGTATAAGGAACTCTATATAAACTGTTAAGTTCCCAGGGAACTGTTTCATTTAATACATTCAGGAGGAGGATCCACTTTATGATGCGTTCAACATTTGCCGGTTTCACCACCGCTCAGCTCGGCATGGCTGCCAGCCAGCGCGCTATTGATGTAACCGGTCAGAATATTGCGAATATTAATACCGAGGGCTATACAAGACAGCGTCTTGATATTGCCAGTTTGAATTTGAAAAACGGCAGTTTCTACAACTCTTCTAACAGTACCAGAGTGGGCTATGGTGTCGATATGACCGGGATTTCCCAGCTCCGCGACCCATTCCTTGACGCCCAGTACCGTTCTCAGATTGCCAAGCTCGGAACCACCGACGCGCAGGCTGCAGGACTGGAAAAGCTGCAGGTTGCATTTGACGAGAGTACAACGTCCGGTATCAGGGATGCATTCATCAATCTGAGCAATGCGCTCCAGACACTTTCCAAGGACGATGGCTATACAAAGGAAAATGACACCGTAGTTCGTTCCAGGATGCAGATCATTGTCAACCTGCTCCGTGAAAAGGCAGTCTCACTTCAGGATATCCGGCATGATACCCAGGAGAATTTCCGGGATACGGATATCAAAGACCTGAATGCGACTTTGAAGAACATTGCGGAATTGAATACCAGCATCAAGAACAGCCAGGTTCTTGGCAATCCTGCGCTGGAGCTGATGGATGAACGGAATCGGCTGCTGGATGAACTGGGAAGCTATCTTCCGATCAATGTAGAGTATAAGCAGAAGAAGATCGGCGAAGGATATTCCGTACAGGTGCTGGATGTATCCTTTACGGATTCAGAAGGTATAAGCCATCGGCTGATTTCTGACGGACGGTATGGCGAGTTCCGTACCGATGTCTCCGGACAGCCGGTTACCTTGACGCTGACCGATGCGGATGGGTATACGAATGAAGTTACCGATAAGCTCACAGACGGGACATTAAAGGGCAGTCTTGACTTTATGAATAAGTCCGGGGACTTTGATGGTTCTGACTTTAAAGGAATCGGATATTATGAGAAGGTGCTGGATTCGCTTGTAAAAGAATTTGCTACTCGATTTAATGAAGCAAATAAAGCTACAGTGCAAAAAACAGACGGAGATTTTTTTGTATTTACTGATCCCGCAAATAATAATGCAGAAGTCTATAAAGACAAAGACGGTAATTATTTCACAGACAAGAATGGAACTAAATTTACTGGTGATTCAAAAACTTTGAAGCCTGTTTATGAAGCAAATAAGGTTGATCGCCCATTATTTGAAACTATTAATGGTGGTGATTTTTCAGCACTCAATATTAAAGTCGCTACAGGTTGGCTTGATGGGAGTTATGGAATTACAAATTCGAATAACGAGGTAAGTGGTGTAATCGGTTCTACTGCGAATGAGAATATTGTAAACATGATTAATATGCTATCAAAAGAGTATGCTTTTACTTCTCCTAGTACTGAGCCCGGCGCAAATAATGGAAATCCAGTAAAATTCTACACTGGAAGCTTTTATAATTGTTTTGCGAATATCGAAGTAACTCTTGGTATAGATATTTCATCAGCATCCACGATGTTGAACAATCAGATCACAGTTCTGACCCAGACAGCCAATTCCAGAGATGGTATCTCCGGTGTACAATTGGATGAAGAGGGTATGAACCTGCTGCATTATAATCAGTCTTACAGTGCTGCGGCAAGGCTTATGACCACTCTGGATGAGATGCTTGACAAATTGATTAACGGCACCGGTGTAGTCGGAAGATAAGAGGAGGTTTAAAATGAGGATTACAACAAATGCTATTTTAAGAAATTATAATAAAAACCTTTCCACTTCTATGAAGAATCTGGATACCATGAGAAGCAGGGTTATGACTCAAAGGAAATACATGTCTACTGCTGAAGATCCTTCCAGTGCATTACGCGCCACTTCATTAGAGAGGAAATATGCCAAAAACAATGATTATCTGGATACAGTAGAAGATATCCAGTCCCATCAGAATGCTCAGGAAGATTCTGCTATGCAGATCAGTAATATTGCACTGGTTTTGGCAAAGCAGTATGGCATTGAAGGAATGAATGGAACCAATCACTCAAAAGAGACAAGGCAGACTTATGCGGATGCATGGCGCGGCGCACAGCAGAGTATGTTGCTTTCTTTGAATGCAACCTATGGAGATGAATATGTTTTTGGCGGCAGTGATGCAAAGAATGTACCTTTTACTTTAACAGATGAAACAGATCCTGCGGATCCTACAAAGACAATACAAGTCTTGAGATATCGTGGAGTCGATGTTAAAACAGGGGATCCAAAGATTTTGGAAGAGTTATCCAAAGATTCGCATTTTATTGATTTAGGTTTTGGTCTTGATGTTGCTGACGGTACTCCACCAAAGCAGTATGAAATTGATCCCGCTACCGCCTTCAACACTTCCCTTCCTGGGATCAACCTGGTTGGATATGGCCAAGATGTTGGTGGGGATCCGAAGAACATGGTTCTTCTTGCCGGAATGGTTGCAGATACCTTAGAACAAGAGCCCTTTGATTATCAGAGATACAAAGATCTTGTAGGCAAGTTCGAGGACGGCCGCAACGACCTCCTCTCCCAGGTTACCATCCTTGGTACGCAGACCGAGTTCCTGACCACCACCAAGGAGCGTCTGGAAAACAATAAGATTCAGATTGCAGAGGATTATGACAATGTTGTAAATGTAGACATGGCGGAAGCGATCATGGATTTCTCGTGGGCTCAGTATGTTTACAATGCATCATTAAAGGTTGGAAACAATATTTTGACACCTTCATTTATTGATTTCATGAATTAATAGAAAATAAGAGAGAAGGGAGGAAAACTTTATGGATCAACTCATTCAGATTACGACTGTCCCCATTCAATATGAGTTGAAGATCAATAACGCACGGCTGGAATATTCACGTTCCCGTGCCGAATTGGAAATTCATAAAAATGATGGCGGACTGTCTATCAAGAGCCGTCCTGTAAAATTGAAGCTGGATTCATTTCAGGCAAGAAATTCTGTAGTGCCTACCACTGCAACGAGTGTGAAGCAGGCAGCGCAGAAAGGACAGCAGGCAGCTTACAGTGCTACTGCACAGTTGGCGCAGGAAGGTCAGCTCTTGTTAAAAGCAGATATCGGGCAGGACGTGATCGGACAGATCATGCAGCAGAGAACTGCTCAGCCTACTGGGGAGTTTGAGCTGGGATTTACTCCGTCCGCACCGGTAGATATCAGTTATGAGGCGCCTGATCTGACGATCAATTATGAGATGGATAAGCTGAATTTTGATTTGAAGGTGGCGAACGGCAATTTTGAATTTATCCCGGGTGATATTGAGATGTCGATCACGCAGCGTCCTGAGGTATTGATTGAATATGTCGGCGGTCCGATCTATGTTCCGCCGAGTGCAAATCCGGATTATGAACCAGTAGATGTAAGGGCTTGAGAAAGCCCTTATATTTTTAACCATACAGATTACCAGGAGGTATGATATAATTGGAAATTAACGCAAAATATTTTGGACAAGTTTCATATGACAAGAGCGAATCAATCCATATTGTCAACGGATTGATCGGATTTGAAGCATATACGGAATATCTTCCGATTCCTTTTCATGAAGATAATGACTCCCTGATCTCCCTGCAGTGCCTGGAGGATGAGACGCTATCTTTTATATTGATGAATCCTTTCGGACTGCTGAATGACTACTCGCCTTCTTTGTCCGGGCAGGATATGAAAGAGCTGGATGCAGAGACCGCTGAGGATCTTTCCTATTATGTAATCTGTGTCATGCGTGATTCCGTTGCAGAATCGACGGTAAACCTGAAAGCGCCGCTTGTTGTCAATGTCCGGAACCGTCAGGCAAGACAGGTTATTCTGGATCAGTCGGAATATACATTCCGGCATGTGATCGGAGACATGATAAAGGAGGAATCATAGCATGCTCATCTTACAACGCCGGAAGGGCCAGTCCCTTTCTATTAATAAAAATATTAAACTGACGATCGTTGATACAGGAACAGACTGGGTAAAGCTTGCGATTGATGCCCCCAAGGAAATACCGATCCTCCGGACAGAGCTGGTGGAAGCGGCTGCCGAGAATCAGGCCGCCTCTCAAACCGTTTCGAAAGAAGTGCTTGACAAAATTTTAAAACAAAAATAGAGGAAATGAAAAGGGCTCTGCGGAAATGATATTTGCGGTAAATCATATTATATAACGCAATGATAATCATTTCCGAAAGCCCTTTTATGTTATCCAAATAATGGTGTGGAATAATAACGGTCTGCTGTGTCCGGAAGCAGCGCAACAATCGTTTTTCCTTTATTTTCCGGACGTTTTGCCAGTATGAGCGCTGCATGCAGTGCCGCGCCTGAGGAAATCCCAACCAGAACTCCTTCCTGTTTGGCAAGCAGCTTTGCCGCTTCGTATGCGTCATCAATTTCGATTGTGATGACCTCATCGTAAATCTCCGTGTTGAGAACTTCCGGAATGAAGCCTGCCCCAATCCCCTGAATCTTATGAGGGCCGCCCTTTCCTTCGGAAAGCACCGGAGAGTCTGCGGGTTCAACAGCAATGACCTTG
>CATLCV010000059.1 GCA_949893755.1 uncultured Lachnospiraceae bacterium
TTCCTGCCTGTACGGCAGCAGGCTGCGGATCAAAAATCTGGGTTTTATTTCAATAAATTGTATAAAACTGAAATTCCGGATTGCAGCCGTACAGGCGGAAAGTGCATCGGAGGACGGCATGATATTGGAATCAAAATGTCCGGAGGACACCTTTCAGATCGGGATGCGCCTCGGGAAGCTGGCGGAAGCCGGCGATGTGTATACGCTGACCGGAGATCTGGGAGTCGGGAAAACCGTATTTACAAAAGGATTTGCAAAAGGGCTGGGGATTGAAGAATCCGTAAACAGCCCCACTTTTACGATTCTGCAGATTTACGAGGGCGGCAGGCTGCCGCTGTACCATTTTGACGTTTACCGCATCGGAAGCGTGGAAGAGATGGAAGAGACCGGATTCGAAGAATACATCATGGGGGACGGTGTGTCCCTGATCGAATGGGCGGATCTGATCGAAGAGATCCTGCCCCGGAAGCGTACCCGGGTTCTGATCGAAAAGGATCTGGAAAAAGGATTTGATTATCGGCGGATCACGGTAGAACTGACAGGAGAGCAGACGGCCGGAATCCGTCATGTACCGGGACAGTGATGCGGCGGGATATATGGAACGCCGGATCGATCTGCCGTCCGGTATTATTGGAAAGTGAGATAAGACAGGAAAAGAAAGGATGCGGGACATGAAGGTGCTGGCAATAGAGAGCTCCGGGCTGACGGCCTCGGTTGCCGTTGTGGAGGAGACCCGTACCGTAGCAGAATATACGGTGGATTATAAAAAAACACACTCCCAGACATTACTGCCTATGATCGACGAGGTGGTACGGATGACAGACCTGGAGCTGGCGGAGATCGATGCCATCGCTGTGTCAGGGGGGCCGGGGTCCTTTACCGGACTTCGGATCGGCTCTGCCACGGCAAAGGGGCTGGGGCTGGCATTGGACAAGCCCTTGATCCATGTGCCTACGGTGGACGGTCTGGCCTATCAGGTGTACGGCTGCAGAGACATCATCTGCCCCATCATGGACGCACGGAGGAATCAGGTCTATACGGGAATCTATACATTTTCCGCAAGTGCGGGAAAAAAAGAAGGAACCCGGGAGGTGGATCCGGTTTTCCAGGTGCTGCGGATGCAGATGGCCATAGCTGTGGAGGATCTGATCCGGAGGCTCAACAACTACAACAGGCCGGCCGTATTTTTGGGAGACGGAGTGCCGGTTTATCGGGAAATGCTGTCTGCCGGGCTGAAGGTTCCCTATTTGTTTGCACCGTCCTATATGAACCGGCAGCGCGCCGCCGTGGTCGGAGCATTGGGGATCCGTTATTATAAGGCGGGAAAATACGAAACTGCCATGGAGCACCAGCCGGAATATCTGCGGCAGTCCCAGGCAGAACGGGAGCGGGCCCAGCGGGAAAAGACGGCAAAGCTTGTGATACGGGAACTGAAAGCCGAGGACGCCGCGGCTGCGGCGGAGATCGAGTATCAGAGCTTTCCGGACCCATGGAGCCAGAACGGGATCTTGGACACGGTTTCGAATCCAAGTACCGTCTGTCTGCTGGCGGAAAAAGCGGGAAAAGCCGTGGGATATCTGTTTGCGTATGCGGCGGGGGATGAGGCGGAGATCGCGCGGATCGCCGTAGCCGGCGAACAGAAGAGGCAGGGTGTGGGAAAAAGCCTTATAAGGACGCTGGAAGAGATCGGCAAAAAGAAGCAGATCCGCAGGCTGCTTCTGGATGTGCGGGAAAGCAACCGGGAGGCAAGAGCATTTTATGAAAAAATGGCCTTTCAGGAGGATGGAGTCCGCAGGGGCTTCTACCAGGATCCGCCGGAGGACGCGGTGCTGATGAGCAGGGAGCTGTAATCGATTGGATTTTGGCATCCAGTCATGGGAGCGTTTCCCAGTGGGAAACAGAAGAAAAAAACGTTATAATTTAGGCGTAGCAGAACTTACACAGTATTTGAATATACGGAGGAGGAAGTTGTATGCGCCAATATCATCATATTAAAAAAACAGAAGAGATCAAAGAAATCAGTAAGATGATCTGCAATCAATGCGGAAAAGAGATCCCGGTTGTGAACGGCCAGCCCCGGAAAGGGGTATTCAGTGCGGACGTTACCTGGGGATATTTTTCAGAAAAGGACGGAGAACGTCATTCCTTTGAACTGTGCGAGGAATGCTATGACGCCCTGCTGAAAGGCTTTTGCATACCTGCAGAGATAGAAGATGACCATTTGCTTTGACGGAGGAATGGAATATTATGTTAGACGTATGCTTGCTTGGATGCGGCGGGATGATGCCGCTGCCCTACCGCTGGCTGACTGCGCTGATGACCCGGTTCAACGGCAGCAGCCTGCTGATCGACTGCGGGGAGGGTACGCAGATCGCGATCAAAGAGAAGGGATGGAGCTTTAAGCCCATCGACGTGCTCTGTTTTACACATTATCATGGGGATCATATCAGCGGCCTTCCGGGGCTGCTTCTTACGATGGGAAATGCAGAACGCCGGGAGCCTCTGACCATGATCGGGCCGAAAGGACTGGAGTGGGTGGTCAATTCGCTCCGTGTGATCGCGCCGGAGCTGCCGTTTCCCATCCATTTTCAGGAGATCGAGGGAGCAGAGCAGACCTTTGAGATGAACGGTTATCGTCTGAAAGCATTTCGGGTGAACCATAATATTCCATGCTATGGATATACCATGGAGATCGACCGGGCGGGAAAGTTCGATCCGGAACGGGCGCTGTCGCAGGAGATCCCTCAGAAATACTGGCGGTATCTGCAGAAGGGGGAACCCGTGGAGTCCGAGGAAGGGCGCCTTCTGACCCCCGACATGGTGCTGGGACCGCCGAGGAAGGGGATTAAGCTGACCTACACGACAGACACCAGGCCCACACGTTCCATCGTGGAGCACGCGGAGCATTCCGACCTGTTTATCTGCGAGGGAATGTACGGAGAAAAGGAAAAAGCGGCCAAGGCCGTGGAATATAAGCACATGACATTTTATGAGGCGGCGCAGCTCGCGAAGGACGCCCAGGTGAAGGAAATGTGGCTGACCCATTACAGCCCGTCCATGACCAGGGCGGAGGTCTATATGAACGAGGTGCGCAAGATCTTTCCGGCGGCAAAGGCGGGAAAGGATAAAATGTCGGTTACAATGAAATTTGAGTAGGTGGGGATATGAAAGAAATCAGGGATATGAATATACTGGCAATTGAAAGCTCCTGTGATGAGACGGCCGCGGCAGTGGTGCACAACGGGAGGGAGGTCTGTTCGAATATCATTTCCTCCCAGATTGAACTGCACAAGCTGTACGGCGGCGTGGTTCCTGAGATCGCGTCCCGGAAGCATATTGAAAAGATCAACCAGGTCATTGAGGAGGCTCTGCGGGAGGCTCAGGTGACACTGGATGACATCGACGCCGTGGCCGTGACCTACGGGCCCGGTCTGGTGGGGGCGCTGCTGGTGGGCGTGGCGGAGGCCAAGGCCATTGCTTATGCCAGGCATCTGCCGCTGATCGGTGTGCACCATATAGAAGGACATATTTCTGCAAATTATATCGAGCATCCGGATCTGGAGCCGCCTTTCTTGTGTCTGGTCGTATCCGGAGGGCATACCCATCTGGTCTGCGTGCGGGATTATGGGAAGTATGAGATCCTGGGGCGCACCCGGGATGACGCGGCGGGGGAAGCCTATGACAAGGTGGCGCGTGCCATCGGGCTGGGATATCCCGGCGGGCCCAAGATCGACCGCCTGGCAAAGGAAGGCGATCCGGACGCCATTTCATTTCCCAGGGCGCATATTGCGGACGCGCCATTTGATTTCAGTTTCAGCGGGTTGAAGTCCGCGGTCCTCAATTACATCAACGGCTGCCAGATGAAGGGAGAGACCTTCCGGCCTGCGGATGTGGCTGCATCCTTCCAGAAAGCGGTGGTGGATGTGCTGGTGGAGCATTCGATGAGAGCCGCGGAGGAATACGGGATGGGAAGATTTGCCATTGCCGGGGGCGTGGCTTCCAACAGCGCGCTGCGGGAAAGCATGAAAAAGGCGTGCGGGGAGAGGGATCTGAAATTCTACCATCCTTCGCCCATCTTCTGTACGGACAATGCTGCCATGATCGGGGCGGCGGGATATTATGAGTACCTGGCCGGAACCCGGCACGGATGGGATCTGAATGCGGTTCCGAATCTGAAGCTGGGGGAGCGGTGACCGTGAATAGGGGAGGCGCAATGGAAAAGTCGTATTGTACCGCGATCGTCCTGGCAGCAGGCCGGGGGAACCGCATGGGAACGGAAGTGCATAAACAGTATCTTCTTCTGGCAGGAAAGCCGATCGTCTGCTATTCGCTGCAGGTATTCCAGGAATCAGCCATCATTGACGAGATCATCCTGGTGACCGGGGAAGGAGAAGAAGACTACTGCCGGAAGAATTTTGTGGAGAAATACGGGATCACCAAGGTAAGCAGGATTGTGACAGGCGGAAAAGAGCGTTTTCATTCGGTCTGGAACGGACTTCGGGAGACCAGGGAGGACGGATATGTGTTCATCCACGATTCCGCGCGTCCGTTTGTAGATGAGGAAATGCTGTCACGGCTGTATGAAATCGTGCGGCTGGACAAGGCATGTGTGGCCGGGATGCCGGTGAAGGATACGATCAAGATCGTGGATCCGGAATGCAAGGTAAAGGACACACCGGACCGCAGTACGCTGTGGATGGTGCAGACGCCCCAGGTATTTGAGACAAAGCTTGTAAAACGGGCGTATAAAATGCTGATGCAGGATCAGGAGAAGCAGGCCCGGGGAACATCCGGCGGCGCCTGCCGCGGCAGATATACTGTGACGGATGACGCGGGCGCTGTAGAGATCATGCTGGGACATCCGGTGAGGATGGTGAAGGGATCCTATAAAAATATAAAGATCACCACTCCGGAGGATCTGGAAGTGGGAGAGGTATTTGCCGGCCGGGGGAATTCCTGACCGGCCTTTTCTGATGCAAACCGGGGCGGCAGAATTTGTATGGTGTTTTGGAACTGCCTCGGAGAAAAAACGCGAACTATTCACAGATTATTTTTTGCACAGTTCTTTAGTATAAATACGATTCAGGACATTGGTTTCATGCATATGCGGACAGATTAAATGGTAAAATAATGTTCGTGTGTATATTCAGAAATTGAGAATGTGATGACAGAAGGAGCTTTCATAGTATGAGCGCAGGAACAGAATTTTTGGCAGTTGTGATGGAAAAACTCCGGGGAAGGATCCGGGAGCTGGACGAAACGATAGAATTTGTGCAGAAGGATATCGAGGGGATGCACGAATACTATTGGGAAAATTATACGGAGATGGACCAGTACGGCTACGAGAATTTTGACAACAGCCAGGCCCTTCTGACCCAGATCAATGCAAATCAGGAGAATCTGAATATGAGGCGGCGGCTGAAAAGGATGCTGGATTCTCCGTTTTTCGGAAGGGTAGATTTTATCTATGACGGTGATGATGAGGCGGAAACCTTCCACATCGGGATTGGGAATTTTTCGGAAAAACGGGGCGGGATCCCTCTGATCTATGACTGGCGCGCTCCGGTCAGCGGTTTGTTTTACGATTATGACAGGGGGCCTGCGTCCTATGAGGCACCGAGCGGGAGGATGCATGGGGAGATCAGCTCCAAATGGCAGTACAAGATCCGGGGCGGCAGGATGATCTATGAATTTGAGAGCGATATGAAGATCGACGACGACATTCTGAAACAAGAGCTGGGAACCAACAGCGATACCCAGTTGAAAAATATTGTGCGCACGATCCAGAAGGAGCAGAACGCCATTATCCGGAATACAAAGGATCAGGTTCTGGTGATCCAGGGGGCGGCGGGAAGCGGAAAAACCTCTGTGGCCCTGCACCGGATCGCCTATCTGCTGTACCATGACCGGGAGAATCTGCGTTCCTCGAATATACTGGTGCTGTCGCCGAACAGCGTATTTTCAGATTACATTTCCCATATCCTTCCGGAGCTGGGGGAGGAAAATATCCGGGAAATGAGTCTTGACCTGTTTGCGTACCGGGAATTGAAGGATACGGTGGCTGACTGCGAGGACAGATACCATCAGATCGAGCGCCAGATCCGGGAAGGATGGGCGGGCAAAGACCATCAGAATGCGGAAGCAGGATACCGCTGGAAGCAGTCCAAGGAATTTGTACAGTGCGTGGAAGGATTTCTTGTGGAGCTGGAGGACCGGCTGGTGGACTTTCAGGACGTGGAATATAAGGGCATGGAGAAAAAGGCGGAGGAGATCCTGAAGCTGTTCTATTACAAATTCTCCGGCGTGCCGCTATTGTCCAGAATGGATGCGGTGATGGAGTATTTTGTGGATGAATACGAGACATTCCATGCTAAAACGCTTCCGGAAGAGGAATTGCTGGTGATCCGGGAGAGGTTTGAGAGTCTTTATGTGACCACGGATCTGTATGTAATCTATAACTGGCTGCTGGAGGATTCCGGATATCCGGCGCTGCGGGATGTACCGGCGGAGAAGAGATTCTTGAAATATGAGGATGTGTATCCTCTGCTCTATCTGAAATACCGTCTCCGGACCGGGGCGGCGCGCCGGAACATCCGCCATCTGGTCATTGATGAAATGCAGGATTATTCCTATCTGCAGTATGTGATCCTGGGACTTTTGTTCCCGTGCAATATGACGATCCTGGGCGACCGCGCCCAGACGGTGGATGAGGAGCCGAGGGATGTGCTGACCTTTCTTCCGGAAATATTCGGCAGGAAGATCCGGTGCATTGAGATGAAAAAAAGCTACCGGAACACGGCGGAGATCGCGGAATATGCAGGGAAGATCACGGGAATCGAGGGAGTAGAGTATTTCCAGAGGCACGGCAAGGCTGTGGAGGAGAGACGGCTGGCATTCAGGGAAGAGGCGCTGGATGAGGTGCTGCGGCAGATAAGGTTGATAGGGCCGGAAGCGGCCGGGGAAGAAATAGAATATGAGAATGCGGCCGTCCTGACGATGACGGAAGAGGAAGCGATCGACGCATACCGGTATCTTAAGGAATGGCGGGAGGATGTATATTATATTGACAGGGACAGCAGCCTGTTCCAGAAGGGGATCACGGTGACCACCTTTTATCTGGCGAAGGGACTGGAATTTGACCAGGTGTTTGTGCTGGGCGGCGAGAAGGAAAGTCCGCTGTTTCAGCAGTTCAGGTATATCTGCGCGACACGGGCTCTGCATGAGCTGTATGTATATGATTTTGGGGCGTGACGGTCTGAATATCACATCCTCCCGACCAATCAGCGCGGTGATCGGCTGGAGTGTGACAGGTAACGGTGTAACTACGCAGAAATGGAATATGATCAGGAACTGCGCAAACAGGCAATTGATTTTTTTACAGTTCATTCGTACAAAAGAGGAGGCGGTCATTTGAAGGGGCAGGACAGGGCATTGGCTGAAAAGGTTCTGGATTACTGGTTTACAATGGAATTTTTGGCTCAGGATCCATTTCCGGATCATCCGGAACTGATCAACAGAGTGAAAAAGCGGAAGCAAAATCCGCCCGGGGGCCGAGAAAAAAGCACTCCGATCGAGGACTTTGTATTGCTCCGGGGCAGCTCCTGCCGGGAGACGCTGTATGAGGTGATCGCAAAAGAGGCCCGGGCCTGCGGGATGAAAAAGTGGGGGAACCTGACCATTTATATCGGGAAGGTCAGGCGGGAAAAGTGCATTGACCGGATTGCGGAGGTTCTGCCGTTTACAGCGGAGGACGGGGGCAGGCCGGAAAGAAATACGGATCAGATCGCATGGGCCAGCCTCCAGCTTTCGCCGTCGGGAGAGTACATCAGGTATTCGCTGTCCCTGTCTGCCATTCTGTGGGCGCTCAGGCAGGTGAAGTCTGCCAAAGGAGATCTGTCTGCGTCCCTGGACGCGGCCCTGTATGCAGAGGCGGTAGAAGAACTGGAAACCATGTTTTTTGGCCCGGAAGCCGCTCAGTCCGAGGGACAGGAAGAGGAGGACGATGATACCCTGCAGTCCTTTTCGGCAGGCGCCGTAACATTTGACCGGCTCCGCGGTCTTTATCAGGAGATCGAGAAGCGGTATCTCAAGGGGAACATACAGAATACCGAGACAGAAAAGGATGCTTATGAAGAGGTTTACGCGGTTCAATTTCAGATGTTTGCGGACGGAAGGATCAAAAGTAAAAAAGAAGAGGATCAGTATCTGGGGCTGACGCATGATTATTTTTCCAATGATATCAGGCTTGTCCAGGAACAGATCAGAAGCGGGGCATTGGAGGACAACTGCCATATGGGAAAGGATCTGCTTGCCTATGTGACGGTCTTAAAAGAGCGGGAAACGGAAAGTATCGATCTGGTAGATCCCGGAAAGCAGGGGAAAGCGGAATATCAAAAGCAGATCCAGGAGATTTTATCCGTGGAAAATGCGCCTCTTGGAAAATGGCCGTCCAGATTCATGCCGGCCTTTATGCAGCAGACGGCCATCAACCTGGCGATCAGCAAAGGCTGCTCCGAACTGTATGCGGAAAATGGGAATATTTTTTCTGTCAACGGACCTCCCGGAACGGGAAAAACGACTCTGCTCAAGGAAATTGTAGTCAGCAACATCATAGAACGGGCCATCCTGCTTTCGGAATATAAAAATCCGGAGGATGCCTTCGAAGAGCATGATTTTCTTCGCGGCGAGGAGCCGGGAAATGCTTATTCAAAGTATACACGCCATTGGTACAGCCTGAAAAATGACGAGATCAACCGGTATAGTATGCTGGTGACATCGTGCAATAATGCCGCGGTCGAAAATATTTCCAAGGAGCTTCCCAAAAAGATGACAGGCGATCTGTCGCCTCTGGACGGGGATCCTGAGGAGCTCCGAGGGATGCTGGCAGAGGTGGGCAGGCTCTTCGAACCAGAGGAGTCTGACGTGATTGAGACCACATGTCAGGGAGGAAAAGGCAGTGAGAAGCTCCAATACAGAGACATTTATTTTACAAAATATGCACAGGAGCTTTTGGACGATACGGAGGTCTGGGGACTGGTGGCTGCTCCGCTGGGCAGAAGATCGAATCTGAATCAGTTTTATCAGAAGGTACTGTATCCCCTGGGGTGGGATTTTTACGGGAAAAAGGAGACGGCCCCAAACAGGCTTCCGTCCTACCAAAAGGCAAGGAAACAGTTTTTGCGTCAGTTGGAGATTGTCAGAGAGATGCAGAGCGCACTGGGAAAAGCCGGGGCGCTGTCAAAAAGGAAAGCGGAAGCTAAAGCCTCGGCCGCCAGGATTGAGATGGAATCCGGAAGGGCAATAGGTGAGGCGGAGCAGAATATCAAAAAAGGAAGAGCTGTTTTATCCGAGTTAGAGAAAGCCAAAGAGCAGATCCGCGCAAATATGCTTGCCTGTAAAAAAGCAGCGGAGCAGGCGGAGACAGCGCGGCAGAGTAAAGAGGAAGCGCTGTCTGGGGTGAGAGGAAAACGGAAAAGTGCTTTGGAAAAGGAATTTGAAACGAGAAATTCTGTAAGCGGATTACAGAAGCTTTTCCAAAAATCAAAATACGAAGCCGCCATGAAGCTAGCCGAGGAATACAGCCGGGAGGCAGAAGAGCTGGAGGCCGTGATCTCCGAATTGGAATCTGAGCTGGAACTCTTAAACCAAAACGCGGGGGAAGCCCTGACGCTGAGCCGCCGGGCGGAACAAGAATACCAGGCGCATCGGTCGGAGGTTTCGAGGTATGCACAGCAGGTCAGCAGTGAGGAGAAAAAAGCTGCGGATCATAGAAAGAAGATATCACAGGCCCGAAAAGAAGCAGAAGCGGCCCGAAAGAAATATGAATCGGAAATATCCCAATATGCTGGCGCGGGCAGGATGGACGAGAGAGTGGTCATCGATGAAAGCTTTGTGGAAAAACTGCTTTCCAAGGATATCCGAACATCCACCGACGCCCAGGTGTCAAATCCCTGGTTTACCCAGCGTTACAACCGGGAGCGGGAAAAATTGTTCGGATATGCGATGCGCATGAACAAGGAATTCGTGGTTTCCTCCAATCACTGCAGAGACAATTTTGTTACGTTATCTCATTATTGGGGACTGCGGATGGGGGATGAGAACGAAAGGATCCTGTTCCATCAGGAGGACAAAGAGCTTATCGTGCCCGCCCTTTTTCAGACCCTGTTCTTGCTGGTGCCCGTATTGTCCTCCACGTTTGCTTCGGTGGGAAGGCTGCTCAAGGACATCACACAGCCTGGGGTGATCGGCACGCTGGTCGTGGATGAAGCGGGGCAGGCACAGCCGCAGATGGCTCTGGGGGCGCTTTACAGAAGCCGGAGGGCGGTCATTGTGGGAGATCCGAAACAGGTGGAGCCGGTGGTCACCGATGACCTGATCCTGCTTCGGAAGGCATACCAGGATCCGGCGCTCAAGCCCTATAAGAAAAAGACGCTGTCCGTGCAGGCATTTGCCGACGGACTGAACCGGTTTGGTACATATCTGGACAACGGTACGGACTACCCGGAGTGGGTAGGCTGTCCGCTGCTGGTCCACAGGCGATGCATTTCCCCGATGTACGACATTTCCAACGAAATCTCGTATAACGGGATCATGAAGCAGCAGACACGGCCGCCCAAACCGGAGAAGGCCGCAAGGTTTATTTATGAGAAATCGCAGTGGATCAATGTAAAGGGCGAGGAAAAGGGAAATAAGAATCACTTTGTAGAGGCCCAGGCCCGGAAGGTCTGCGAACTTCTGGAAATTGCGTTTTCCAAAAATCCAGAGCCTGGTATCTATATCATCAGCCCATTTACGACCGTGGTCGCCGGAATCCGGAAATATATCGACCAATACTGCAAAGAAAACACCGGCCGGACCAGGATTAACAGCAGATATATTCTGGATCATGACCAGAAAAAAATCGGCACGGTCCACACATTTCAGGGGAAGGAGGCTGATGAGGTAATCTTCCTGTTGGGCTGCGATCCGGGCGAAGGGGCAAAAGGGGCCGTCCGGTGGGTGAACCGGAATATTGTAAATGTTGCGGCGACCCGCGCGAAATTCCGGCTGTATGTGATTGGAGACGAGGATGCCTGGAAGGAATCGGCCTGCATCAGCGCCGCAAAGAATATTATAGATACCTTTGCTATCAAAGAGATCAAATCCATCCTGGAGCAGGACCTTCCGGAGGAGGAGCGGAGAGAAGCCTTGCTGAAAGCATCCGCGGGTCTGCCTCCGGTAACGGCGTTTTCCACGACCGAGGTGGAATATGAAGAGGACGCGGTGGACTACAGCATTGATACCTCCGGTCTGATCCAGGGATTGAATGAAGAATTTCTGACCACGGAGCTGTCTGCTGACCAGCTGGGGAAATTTGGTTTTAAATCGGGAAGGGATCTTGAAATGCTGTCCGTCAGAGTCAGGGACAATCTCCTGCTGGGAATGAAGCTGTACTTTCTGCTGGAGCCGGTCTATCGGGTCAATCCCGGGTTCGATGCCTCCTGCTGCGCGATCCTTTTCTGCAAGGCAATGGAGCTGCGGATGAAGGACTGCTTTCTCAAAAGCCTGCAGGAGCTGTTTCCCGAATTTAAGATTCGGGGAATGGGAAAGGGCAGAGGCACTGTAGCGCTCAAGGACGCCAAATACGAAGAGCTGACGCTTGGCGCATTTGGCGTGATCCTGAGAAATCACAGGGCGGAGCTTGGACGGCGGATGCAGGCGGCAGGAAATCCGCAGTACGACGAAAACTGGTGGAGGGCCTTTGAAGCACGGCTGCAGGACTGCACCAACAGGAGAAATCAATGCTGCCATTCGGGGCTGTTCCCCTGGATGGAACATCTGCATCTGCTGGCGGATCTGTTCCGGGTTGATAAAACAAAGGGGAGAGATCCGAAGATCGGCGGGATTCTGTTTGAGAGTGCGGTTGGGATGGGGCTGAGCGGTTCTGAGCAGGTGTGATTGTTTTAAAGAAGAGAGAAATGAAAATAATTGGTGGTGGAACTGCTGTAAAGGCTGACGGGAAAACTAACGGGAAAACTACCGATAAGGCTGGAACTAAAGCGGAAACTACCGATAAAATCAGTATAAAAACGGAGACTGACGGTAAATTATTTAAAGAAGGTAACGGAAAAACTGACGGTAAATCAATAAAAAAATTAACGGATGCGGAGCATAAAGTTTTGGATTTGGTACAGGACAATCCGTTGATTACGCAGAAAGAACTCGCAAGTATTTTGGATTTATCAGACAGTGGAATACGTTATGTGATGAGAGGACTTAGAGAAAAAGGCCTGCTGTATAGAACCGGATCACATCGAAAAGGTATCTGGCATCTGACGGAGTGATAAAAATAACGAATCAGAATCGTTCTATATGATGTGAAGACCATATAACATTTTTTATAGTAAAGCAGAGAATTATTTCCTGACCGACAGGCTATTAGCAAAAAAGAAGCCTGTCGGTTTTTCTTTATCAAGATTTCTGACCGAATGGGCTGATAAAAAATAGTTTTGTCATCCAATTCCCAATATTGTCTTTTAACAGGACATTGTTGGTTTTCAAATAGTATATAGTCGAAGATAATGAAAATTAAAAAATCTTGGCAATGACAGAATATGTCCATGTGTTCCTTTATAATCATTTTTAGTGACTGTCCGGAATAGCATGTTTTCTGCATGGCGGAGATTGATAAAAGAATACGAGGAGGCAATACGATGGGAAACAGTACGGAAGATAAGGCGGAACGGATTTTGACGATTTACACAAAGCTAAAGCAGGGGAAAATCATTTATAAGGATGCATTAATTGAAAAATACGGAGTCAGCGCCAGAACGGTTCAAAGGGACATTACTGATATTCAGGAATTTCTGCAGAGCCAATTCATGGAAGAGGGAAATATCCAGGAGATTGTATTTGATAAAAGAGCGGGCGGATATCGGCTTCAGATTAAGCGGACCAATGAACTGAATGGAAAAGCGGTTCTGGCGGCCTGCAAGATCCTTCTGGAAAGCAGGGCGCTGGCAAAAACGGAAATGCTTCCGATCCTATATAGTCTGACTGCGTTATGCGATACCGATTCGGGAGCGGCGGATGTAAAGGATATGCTCCGCAATGAAATTCAGAATTATACGGAATTGCGGCATGGACAAAAGCTGCTTGATCGGATTTGGGATCTGGAACAGGCTGTGAAAGCGCATAAATATACAGAAGTCACGTACAAGGCTCAGCAGAATCACGGGGAAGTGACAGAGAAAATAAAACCTGTGGGAATTGTGCTGCGGGATTTCTATTTTTATCTGGCGGCTTACGGCGCAGAGGAAGACAGTGAAAAAAACAGTGATCCGAAAAATGCGTTTCCTGTATTTTATCGGGTGGACAAGATTCAGGAATATACGGTTATGGAAGAATATTTCCGTGTTCCGTATGCGGGCAGATATGAGGAGAGTGAGTTCAGAAAACGGATCCCGTTCATGCAGAGCGGGGCTTTGAGAAAGGTGGAGTTCCAGTATGTTGGAAAAGCATTGGAATCTGTGCTGGACCGCCTGCCTTCGGCAGCTGTGATACAGAAGGATCAGGACGGATATCTGATCGAAGCGGAAGCATTCGGGCCAGGGATTGGGAAGTGGCTCAAGGGCCAGGGGGACAATGTAAAAAATCTGCGGGTTATATGAAATCGAAATAAGAGAAAGTATGGTGTAAGAAAATAATTGAGTTGATAGATAGCAATCGTATGTCGGAATAGTTTCTGCATCGTATTTTGTTTTAAATACAATAGAAGGAGGGCGCGGGGCGGGAAAGCCCACAGTAAAATTATGGAAGATTTGATTAAAGAGATATACGATAACAAGATGGAAAAAAGTAAATGGAATCGGACAGATTATGAGATTGAAAAGGAAATTCAGGAGCTGCTGCAGCATGAAGAGGAGCATCTGCCGCCCCAGGAGTATGAAAAGCGCAGAAACAAGATGTATCAGGCGGCATTTGCGGGAAAAGAGAAAGGATTTGCCGAAGGGTTCCGGTATGGAGTCAGATTGACCGCGGAATGCTTCATTCAGAAGGGAGATCGCGGAGAACCCTGACAATCTCCAGAATCTGCTTTTTGGTGCGGTCGTTACAGGAGTGAAGCTCATGCAAGATCTCCTGCTCCAATACAGAAGAGGTCTGGTCGTACTCATCGGCAAGGATGTAGTCGATGGTCGTATCCAGGGCATTGCAGACATGGACCAGGGTGGGGAGAGAGATTTTAACGTGATTGTTTTCAATGTTGCTGATGTGGCTGGTGTTTACGTCAGCGATGTTGGCGACGTATTCCTGGGTAAGGCCTTTGGATAGGCGGATTTCTCGGATTTTTGCGCCGATCCGGGGAAAATTGATTTCTTTCATAGAAAAACCTCATTATAATAAACTTTATTTAATTGTAATATTTATTTAGCTATGATATAATCAGTTATATGTATAAGAATAGTAGTCATGGCAGAAAAATAAGAAGTACTGTAAAGAAAGGATACAAAAATTTGAAGGAACAGGATATTTTTTCAAGTACGCAAATTATTATTTTTAATCCAATTATGAAGGAATCAATTGATACTCGAATAGAATATTTTAGATATCTAAAAAAAATGATTCGTCTTGTAAACGGGAATAGACGGAAGTATACAAAGGCACAGATTAAGTTTTACAAAGATAAGTTATGCGAGGGACAGGAAAAGAAAAATATAAGAAACGCACAAAAGGCTGTATTAAAGTCAAAGTTCCTTTATTTGCTTCCATTTGATCTTACGCTGATGCTTGCACTTGTATTACAAAATGAAGATATGCATAAGATTGCATGCATCTTAAATAAAATTGTTTCGGATTTCCATTTAGCAAAAAAGGATGAGCAAATTCTAAATGTGGAATTTTGTGCAGCATTGGGGGATGAAAAAGCATGGGAAGAACTGATGCGCAGCAAAAAGCTGAAAGGATACATAAAATATCTTGAACAAGTCAAAATCAATACATTTTTTATCAAGAAAAAGCCATATTCCATTTTGATTACTGCAACTATGAGTTCAGGTAAATCTACATTGATCAATGCGCTTGTTGGGAAAAATATAAGTTTAATGCAAAACATGGCATGTACCAGCAAAATTCATACTATAATTTCAAAGCCATTTGAGGATGGAATTACGAGTGAGCATGATCATGATATGTCAATTGATGCGACACGAGAGGAACTGCTTTCAGACAATGAAAATAACAAATCGTCTAAAATTACGGTTGGGACATATTTTAATGGATTTCTAGGCGGAGAAAGAATCATTCTCTATGATTCACCAGGTGTCAATTCCAGTGAAAATATAGAACATATGGAAATAACTCAGAGAATGATTAAAGCCAGAAAATACAGACTTATGCTATACGTACTAAATGCTACTCAGCTTGGGACAACGGACGAAGAGCAGCATCTTGAAATGGTAGCAAAACAAATCGGAAGAACGAAGGTGTTGTTTGTGCTGAATAAAATAGACCACCTTATTTCAGAAGATGACGATATTCCTGATGTGATTCATAGGCAGCAAAAGTTTTTGGCATCAAAGGGATTTGACAATCCAATTGTTTGTCCTGTATCGGCCCGAGCGGCATATCTGGCAAAAAAGAGCCAACAGGAGATATTAAGCAGAATAGAACGGCGTGAATTTGATGATTACATATATAAGTTTGAACAGATAAGTTTATCGGATTATTACGAGAAGCAATTGAAATGCCCACATATAACATTTTCTCATGATGAAGCGCAAAAGCTGCATAGAAATTCTGGACTTGCGTATGTGGAAAATCTAATAAATATTTTAACAAAGGAGGAAAGACAGATGGCACAGGTATATGTTAAGTACAATCCTTACCGGTTGGAGACTACGCTAAGAGTAAACGGAAGGGAGGTATCAACAGACAGTATACTCCACAAAATAACGAAGGGGAAACGCCTGCAGGAATGGGTTGGAAAATTTCCTAAAATGCTGCGTGAAGAATTGAATACAGTAGATTTTTCGTTAGAATATTGCGGCATGGCGCTTGATTGGGATGATTTTGAAGATGCTTTTGAGCAGGCGCAAAAAGAAGGGATTGTAAAAGTTTCTGACATAAAATATGTTTCAGGTCAAAGCGATGATGATATCAACGAAAAGATTGTAAACGCATTCCAGGATTTACAGGAGGGTCCGATAGAGGACTTCCGTGATGCAAAATTGCTGAAACAATTTGAAAATATCAATAATTCTGTATTTCCAATCAATGTGATAGCAACTATGAGCTCTGGTAAGTCTACGCTCATCAATGCATTATTGGGAAAAAAGCTTATGCCTTCTAAGAATGAAGCTTGCACAGCTACAATTACTGAGATTTTGGATGTGGATAATCCACAGTTTACAGCAGTTGTATATGATGAAAACAATGAAGTCATTCAGAAAGTCTCGGATCTTACGTATAATATGATGAACAATCTGAATGAGAATGAAAATGTACATCGTATTTCGGCAGAAGGGGATATTCCTTTTTTAGATTCCGATAGTACGTCGTTGATGCTTGTTGATACTCCCGGACCGAATAATTCGCAAAACCAGGCTCATAAAAATATAACATATAAAGCCATTAACAATGATTCTAACAATTTGATCTTATATGTTTTAAATGGTACTCAGTTAAGTACAAATGATGATGCGGCACTGCTTCAATACGTCGCTGATCAGATTAAAAAGGGAGGAAAGCAGGTTCGAGACCGTTTCCTGTTTGTGATCAACAAAATGGATCAATTCAATCCAGAGGAAGAGGATATAAAAAAATCTATTCTTTCAGCTAAGAGATATTTGGCCTCGTATGGAATCGAAGATCCGCAATTATTTCCGTGCTCGGCATTTACTGCGCTTAATATCAGAACATATTTTTCTGATATTAATATTGACAATCTTACAAGAATAGAGCAAAGAAAACTTCCATTAGCCGCACAGGAGACCTTATCAAAGATTGATAAGTTTGTCTACTATGATTCTATGCACCTTGAGCAATATTCCACATTGTCTCCCAGCGCGCAGCAGGATTTGAACTATCGGTTAAGCAAGGCTATTGAGAACAATGACACAAAGGAACAGGCGTTGATTCACTGCGGAATTTATTCGATTGAAGCGGCGATTACTGCTTATGTTAAGAAATATGCCAAGACAAAGAAAATTAAGGATTTGGTTGAGACTTTTCAGGAGGTCTTAGAAAGCAGCGAGATTCTGGTAAAAGCAAAAACAAAAGTCGCTACAGATGCAGAGGCTGCTAAAGAATGCGTGGAGCGTGCAGATGCTGTTAGAAAAAAGATAGCAGATGGTAAAGAAGCGGAGTCGTTTAAACAGAAAATTGCTGCCCTTGATCCCATACCTAAAATAGAGGAAAAAGTAGAACAGCTAAAAGAAAAGGCAACCGCAAAATCAAGCAAGATCTTCAGGCCTTACGGGGAAATTCTGACAAGCCAAGAGGAAGCAAAGAGACTTGTGAATCAGTTCAGTACATCTAGTTCTGATGAAATGGCAGAGCTGACTGCTGGATTGGAGAGCATTATTAATGAGGAGATTGTTAAGACCGGTAAGCGGCTGCTTTTTGAGTATCAGGAAAAGCTTTCAAAATTTGATAAGTCCACTTCTGATGCGCAGTTGGATTTTCAGACTATTGATCTTATTAGAGGAGAATTGAGTACAATGCGTAAAAATGCAGAGTCTTGGACATCAGATGCTTTTGCGACAGAGACAGTTGAAGATATTGGCGAAACAACCTATGAAGAAAGAGTTTATTATGAAAAAGTCGGAGAGGAGGAAGAAGAGATTATCGTCGGATCTCATGAAGAAAAGATAGGAACAAAAAAAGTCAAAGTAGGATCCCATAAAGAAAAAACCGGAACACGTCAGGTATATAATTCAGAAAAACGTTGGTGGAAAATATTCACACCCAAATATGTTAGTGAAGATGTATATGTGACCGTTAATGACTATAAGGATGAAGATGTATTCGAGACTGTACTTGACTATAAGACTATTATACGTGATGTATTTGACGAGAAGAGAGAAAAGATTGAGAAATTTAGTGTCTCTACTGCCGCAATCCAACAGACTCTGATTGCAAAAATGCGCCGCACTTTGGATGAAGGCACAGAAAAAGCATTGGAATTTGCTTGTGAACAGATAGAGAAGATGAAAAGTCAATTTTCAGGCCTTTTTGCTAAGTTAGATGAAATTATTGCCGCAAAATATGGTGAGCTTGAGCGTTGTGCAAATGATCAGACTGAAAAGGAAGCAACGCTGAAAGAAAATCAGAAAATTCTTAAATGGCTTGAAAACAGTATTGAAGAAATAAATGGAATTCTTGAAATATAACGGAAGGGACAATTATGGATACCAGGATTAAAAATTATGCAGATACCGGAGATTTGAAATCCCTAAAATATGTTTTTGTTGATTCATTAGATGTGGATCCTACATTTGAGAGGTACGAGGAAGAGTATAATTACTGTAAATCTACGCCAGGGCTTCTGGAGCCGCATGTTGAGCTGACTCCTTTTGTTAAGGATAGCTCCAAATGGGATGAAAACTATTGGACGGGATTAAAGGTGGATCTGATAAAAAATTTTTCGGAAGATAGAATGGATCATATGAGAGAAGTGGCCAAGGTTTTTTTGGCGGAAAAATATCAACGGATTCGCAGAGAAAGGATGGAAAGGAGAAAATCAGAAGAACCGCAGAAAATAGTTCGTCAGCCAAAAGCAGAAATACTGAGGAATACTCAGAATCAAATGCCCAGACAATCCAGAGAAGAGCAGGAGCAGCATATACGTGAAAAAAAGAAGGAGATAGAAGAGCATAATAAAAGGATAGAAGCAGAAGGGCAAATAAATCATATTGAAAAGAAGCGGGAAGAACTGGTAGGGGGGAAGAAAAGCGATCATAAAGTAAAAGATACAAAAGATTCTTCAAAAAAAGCGTTGGGGATTGCGATTGCGGCGGCAATAGCAGTAATCGTGCTCGTAATAATTCTGGTATTGAACTCGCGCAATCCCCTGGAGACGGAGGTATTAATGGAGTTACGCCGCATGATGGTTTGACGGTAACAGAAAATAAGTCAGAAAAACCGAAAGTAATAGCTAAACCTGGAGCTAAACGTAAAGGCAATACGCGGAGGTGGATTTTTTCATCAGCTTTGTTTCATTTCTATATAGTGCAACCATGCGAATGCCTTCATCGAGAAAAAAGGCATAATGCGGTAGATAAGAAAAATTCAGATAATAAAAAGATTGATATTTATAAAAGGGTAGAGCATGATGATGACAAATTGAAGGAATGGGATGAGAGAAGTACACTTAAAGAGGAAGGAAAGACGCGTGGCAGTATAAAATATAATATATATAAGCCTGAGGATAAGTCATTACGTATTTATAAGCTTGTAGAAAAAGGAAGAAATACAGAGCCGATGTACTTTGTCTATGAAAGAGAAGGGCGGTTAACTTAGATTTGAAGTGGAAAGCGAATGAATCAAAGATAGAAATACGGCCAGCAAAGAATACAGAATTTGATAATATGGAGCTGCCACGTACAGTAAGTACAGTTTATGCTGATTCACCCGGTGAATTTAATTTTAGAACCTTGCAGCAAAATCTTCAGAATTGCCTGGCTATTGTAGATAATGAAGTGATGAAAAACTATGTACCTTCACTTCAGAATTGTGATGTTATGCTATTGGATGATACGGAACTTGAAAAACTGCAGCAGATTCAATTTTTTAGAATTTCTGAATTGGTTTATCAGGAAAATGAATTTTCTGTACATAAATTAGCAACGATTTTTAATGCATTATCAAATAAACCCTGCACATTGGTATTGATGATTCGGAGTGATGGACAGGATAATAATTTTTATCTGGGGGTAAGATCCAGAGATATACGATACTCAACGGGAACCATGAGACAGCAGCTTGAACAAAGTCTTCTGGGATTATTTCCAGGCAGTGATACTGCGGATTATTTCAACGAAGAAATGCAGGAAGACCTGAATAAACTTAATGCGGGTTGTATATCAAGTGTTACGTGTATTGCCGATTATAAGCAAGATAAGGAGTTGGTAGATAATAAAGAATTTATTCAGGGCCTGGAAAAATTTATATACAGTATGCAGGGAAAGTCTTTTACTGCAATCTGTATTGCGAATAATCTTGAACATTGTGATTTGATAGATACCAGAAAGGAATATGAGCGCATCTATACGCTTCTGTCTCCTTTCGCAAATATACAGTATAACTATAGTCTTAACAATAGTTCCAGTATATCCGACAGTGATACACAAGGCAATACGGAAACAGAGTCAAGAGGAGAAACTGCGGGTATCAGTATAACCAGGGGGGAAGCAGACGCAAGTACTCAGGGGATAGGGCTGGCCCACACAAAAACTGAGACTATTGGAAACAGTGCCTCTCTGAGCACTGGGAAAAGTCATACGACAGGATTGGCAGATAGTGTGAATGAATCTGAAAGCTTGACAAATACGAAAGGCAACTTTTCCAGCTCCGGTATAAATGCAGGCATAAATATCGGACTATTTTCACTTGGAGGTAATACAAATCGAGGAATCTCCGCAAGTGTCTCCCGGGGTAAAACACATGGAATTTCTCACACGGATTCTGTATCTGATTCGATTTCTAAAAATCTTACTTTTGGCATGAACGAGTCAACAAGCAATGGAAATACTGTTAGTGAAAATACAAGTTCAACAAAAACACTGTCTTTTGGGACAGGGACTCAATACAGTGAGAATACCGGGAAAAGTGTATCAGCAAATTTTGCTCATACAAAGGCACTGACAGATACTTTTGGCAGCTCTCAGGCGGCTACCTTGAATGTTCAGAACAGATCATTAGTGAATATGCTCCAGAGACTGGAAAAACAGATGGAACGCCTGGAGGAATGTGAAAGCATCGGAATGTGGGATTTTGCGGCCTATTTTCTCGGTGAAAGTGCCGCGGAAGCTGAAACTGCCGCAAATATGTATCGCTCATTGGTTTCAGGAAATCAAAGCGGTTTAGAAATCTCAGCGGTAAATACATGGACAGATGAAGAGAAAGTCAAAGAAATTGCCAGATATGTAACAAATTTTCTGCATCCTGTATTTTGCTATCAATTTTCAGAGAATACCGTTGAGCGGCAGTCGATTGTTGATCCTACATCATTAGTAAGTACAAATGAACTTGCTATTCAGATGGGGTTTCCGAGGACATCCGTGAAAGGCTTGCCAGTCATTGAACATGCCCTATTCGCTCAGGAAATCATGTATCATTATGATAAAGACATGGAACAGAATATCCAACTGGGGAAAATTAATCATTTGGGCAGAGACACGGATACAAGCGTAGAGCTTGATTTGCAAAGTCTGACAATGCATGCGTTTATTACAGGTTCTACAGGGGCGGGAAAAAGTAATACAGTGTATCAGATTCTTGCACAGCTGGAAAAAAATGATGTTCATTTTCTTGTGATTGAGCCTGCGAAAGGCGAATATAAAAATATTTTTGGTAATAGAGAAGATGTAACAGTATATGGCACAAATCCATTACTTACTGACTTACTTCGAATTAACCCATTCAGTTTTCCTGAGGAAGTACATATTTACGAGCACCTGGACAGGCTGGTTGAGATTTTTAATGTTTGCTGGCCGATGTATGCCGCGATGCCAGCGGTTTTAAAAGACGCGATTGAGCGATCCTACATAGAAGCAGGATGGGACTTAAAGCAATCAGAAAACAAATATTCCAAACAGCTGTTCCCTAATTTTACAGATGTCCTGCAGCAAATAGAAAAAGTAATGGACCAATCACAATATTCAAATGACAATAAGAGTGACTATAAAGGTGCTCTATCAACCAGACTCCGATCTTTGACAAATGGGATTAACGGACTCCTTTTTACATCGGATGAGTTGTCTGCGCGGGAATTATTTGATAAGAATGTGATTGTTGATTTGAGCCGTGTAGGATCATCAGAGACAAAATCTCTTATTATGGGATTGCTGATCATGAAATTGCAGGAATATAGACTTTCCAGCTGCAAAGGTATGAATATGCAGCTTAATCATGTTACTGTATTAGAAGAGGCTCATAACCTGTTGAAAAGAACGTCTACCGAACAAAGTACAGAAGGATCGAATGTGCTGGGGAAATCAGTTGAAATGCTCACAAATGCAATCGCAGAGATGCGTACTTATGGAGAAGGTTTCATGATTGCGGATCAATCTCCTGGATTACTTGATATGGCAGCAATTCGAAATACAAATACAAAAATTATTATGCGTCTGCCGGATTATTCTGACCGTGAACTTGTAGGACGCGCTGTTGGCTTAAATGATGAACAGATTGCGGAACTCTCAAAGTTAAATAAGGGAGTAGCTGTAGTCTATCAAAATGATTGGCTGGAAGCGGTGCTTTGCAGAATCAAGAGATATGCCTGTGAGGAAAAAGCGTATTGTGCTGGATGTCATAATCAGAGATTTAGAAAAAATGTAAAAGGAAATATTATCAGCCATTTAATTGCGGAAGAATTTGATCGTCTTATTGACCAGATAGATGATGACGTGATTTATTGTGATATGCCAGTATCTGCAAAAAGAGAATTGTTTGAATATACAAAGACACCTTTGCCTCATAAGCTGAATTCTGCGTCAGCCATAGCCTATGAATTATTTTCGGCGGATTCTGTATTTTCTGATATGATGAAAATGGAATTTGACTATGAACAGCAAAAATACTTTTTGATTAAGAATATTACACCGTCGATTATTCCATTTCCATACCAATATAGTCTTACGATTTTATGCCTGATCGCATACCGGAATATGCAGTTGACCGGAAGCTCAGAGATAAAGATTTTGCTGGATCATCTTCTGGATGAAAAACGGAAGGAGGAAAAAATTCAATGATAGGTAAGTTTCTAGACAGCTTTCAGCCTTCCAAGTCTGAAATTCCGGAAATAAAACGTTCATGGGAAGAACAAGGAGAATATCATGTTCCTTCAACAAATGATTTGACTAAAAAATTTCGAGAAACTTTTCCAATAGAGTCTGATGATAATTTGGAGGGAAAAGAAGCAGAGAAATCAGAGAGTAATTCTTGTGAGGATAGGAAATATGACTTTATAACGTTGGAGGATGGAACGGTTGTTAAGCTTCCCAATACTGAAAAAAATACAGATATGTCGGATAATATGGAAAACAATTTCCATTTAGAAAATAATAGCCCGGATAAAACAAATGGGGAAAATGGTAAATCAAAAATTGCGAATGAAACAGATTCTCGGGAACCAGGTGAGGGGCGAGATGGAAACGAAGGGTTAACAGAAGAACAGAAAAAAGAAATACAGAAAAAGACAGGATGGTCCGATGAAATCATTAATAATATTGGCTCTATGGAAGAGGCAGAAATCTATATGAAAGCAGGTTTGAAAGAGGTCGAAATCAATGGTAAAAAATGTTTGATACGACAAGATATTGACATGAATCAGACAGATGAAGATGGCATTTCTAATAAAGAAAGAATGAAGAGAGGATTACCGCCCATTACAAAAAATGGGGAGAGAGTAGAACTGCATCACATAGGCCAGAAAAAAGATAGTCCGCTCGCAGAGCTTACTATGGAACAACATCGGGGAACCGGAAACGATACTATTCTCCATAATAAAACAAAAGAGAGTGAGATCGACAGGACAGAATTCGGTAAAGAGCGTAAAGAACACTGGAAAGACAGAGCTAATTCAGAGGAGGAAGAGAATTAAATGTCACAGATAGCAGAGATCGTGGATAATCTTCAGGATTTGTTGTTTTTAGAACCGGCAAAGCAAGAAGATATCAGGAATATCGAAAATGAACTAAAACTTACTTTGGCAGAAGAATACAAAGAATACTTACTGAAATATGGAGCAGTAATAGCGGAAAATGTTGAATTGACTGGAATCGCAAAATCAAAAGACAGGAATGTTATTTCAGTCACCAAACGCGAGTGGGAAGTAAATGACAAGATAAAGCATGATATGTATGTTGTAGAAAACTTGGGGATTGATGGCATCATGATCTGGCAGGAATCGTCTGGAAAAATCTATGAATCAATGCCAAACTGTGATGCCAAACTGATTGCAGGGAGCCTGGCGGAATACTTGAAAGAAAAATAGTTTTAAAAGTAATACAATGACAGAATCTGTCCATCTTAAATTATATAATGAAAAAAGAATACAGGAAGGAGGCATAACCAACTTATTCAACTTAATACTCAACCAACTAACGATTGATTCTAAGGAGGAAAACAGAGATGGCACAGAACAATACCAAAAACGCCTTTGACCCAAAGGACATCGAAAAGAATAAGATGATGGCGGGATTAGGTTACATCATTTTCTTTTTACCCATGATTGTAATGAACGAATCCAAATTTGCAAGATTTCATGCAAACCAGATTCTGCTTTTGCTGATACCGGAGGTGGCAATTACATTCGTAGGAACAATTCTCTCGACAATGCTTATGGCGTCATTTTCATTTGGGCTGGCGGGGATCATATCATTCATTACGATTGCAATTTCCATTGCAATCGGCGTTGTGGCAATCATGAATATGATCGCAGCATTTCGTGGAGAAGCCAAAAGAGTTCCATTTATAGGCCATATCACGATCATCAAAAATTCGAATGATATGTTTTAAATCATCATGAAGAGCTTTTATGGAAATGAGGAACGGCGGATGGGGAATTTGAAACCAAAAGTTGAGATACCGCCGGAATGGAAGAAAAATCAACAGAAACGGCAAAAACGGATTTGCCCGAAATGTGGAAGTAAGATTCCAAAGGAAAGTGCAGTATGTCCGAAATGCGGAAAAAATATTTTATATTGACGAGATAATAAATAGAGCAGGCAGAAAAATCTTGGATTTCTGCCTGCTCTATTTCCTACTAGAAATACATGTGATTACTATCTTATTTTAAGAATAAAAATATTTTTGCGATGAAAGATGTGATTTTATGCTATACTAATATAAGCGACATGAAAAGTGTATGTATAAAAGTATTGAGATATAAATTTCCGGGAACAAAACTGTTCGATTATTACAAAAAACGCGGCATTGCTTTCATCGGTTGTATAAATGCCGCATAGAGGAGGCAATTGTGGGAAATAAAATTTATAGGATTTTGGATCTTTACATAAAACTTTCTGAGGGCAAGATTGTCAATAAAGCAGAGTCAGCAGTCGATTATGGAGTAAGTGAACGTTCAATTCAGCGGGACATAGAGGATATTAAAGAATTTCTTGAGGAGAGAAGAATAACAGACGCGGATATGCGGGAAGTGGGATATGAGAAGGAAAAAAAAGGTCATGCCATGAACGGCTTGGAAGATACGCTGCTGTCTAACAGTGAGATTCTTGCCGTGAGCAAGATTTTATTAGAGAGCAGGGCGTTTACAAAGGAAGAGATTGACAGCATACTGAGGAGGATTGTCAACGGATGCGTACCGAAGGAGAGTATGGATCTGGTAAACAAGCTGATCGGCAATGAAAAGCTTCACTATGAAGAGGCCAGCCATGGATCTTATATTGATGGTAAACTCTGGAATATAGCACAGGAAATCGGTCCGGGCCTTGAAAAAAACAATTTGCTGGAGATGACTTATCAGAAGCAGGATATTTCCACAGATGTTGTAAAGTATGTTGTTCAGCCGCTGGCAATTTTATTTTCGGAATATTATTTTTACCTGAATGCCAATATTGTAGAAAAAAATGAAAGAGGCACCTATGTGCCGAAATACAAGTATCCGGCTGTCTTTCGAATTGACAGGATTAAAGAATACCGCAGAATTGAGGAAAAGATTAAGATAAAAGACAGCGACCGTTTCGAGGAAGGAGAGTTCCGCAAACAGATTCAGTTCATGTATATGGGTGAGCGAATCAAGCTAAAATTTAAGTATACCGGCAAAAGTATTGATTCTGTCCTTGACAGACTGCCTACGGCGGATAGGGAAACGATATTGACCGAGCAGGGCCCGCCTTGGCTTGTGGAGGCGGAGGTCTATAAAAGAGGAGCGCTGATGTGGCTGCTGACCCAGGGAACCATGGTAGAAGTTGTGGGGCCGCCGTCCGCCCGGCAGGAGATGAAAACCATGCTTCAGGAAATGCTTGCGAAGTATGAATAAAACCATTACCGAAAGAAAAAAGTACAAAACGGTTCAGCCGCTTCATTTGGAACTGTAGGAAAATAACTTATACAGACCGCACAGAACATTACTCCGTATGCGCAAAAAGAAGAAAAAAAGCCCCCGCATATCTTTAAAATTGAAAAACTTTCCTGTATAATAGAATGGATTTCACGGGATCCATTCTATTTTTATACCATCGTATGCAGAAAGGCTGCCGGTGGCAGGATTTCTGTAGGGATATAAGAAACTGTCTCAATATAAGAAGCTGTCATGAAATACTTTTTTATTTTGAAACTGTTTCTAGTGCGCCCAGATAGGGCGTAATGTTTAACGGGTGGAAATCCCGTCTGATAAGATGTTAACCACATCATCAGTAGCAACCCAGAGCATGCGGTAGTAATATCGTAGGCAAAGCATGGGAAGTAAG
>CATLCV010000060.1 GCA_949893755.1 uncultured Lachnospiraceae bacterium
GCTGAACCTGAATGTATTTCCCTGGTTCAAGGCGGGAACCCATGACCGGATCTTTAACGCGCTGCTCCAGCATTCCCTGCCGCTGACGGATTCCAGCCGATGGGTGGATGAAAATTTTACGGACGGGGTGGATATTGCGCTGTATGACCTGGATCATCTGGAGGAATTGCCGGAAATGATCAGCGGGCTGCTGCGGGATACGGAGCGTGCACAGGAAATGATCCGGAAGGGGTATGAAAAGACTGCGGAGAATCTGACATGGTCGAATTGTGCGGATTGGATTCTGGAGGCCATCGGGCAGATGTAAAAGGGCAGAGTTCATCGGTCATGAATATAAAAATATAAGGAGAAGTTCTGACATGATAAAGGTATATAACGGAGACGCATATGGAGTTCAGGAGGAGGATTACGATCGAAGCCGGTCGCTGCAATTTTTTCTGAACGGACATAAAAACGAATATATTCTGATCTACCGCGGCGACCGGCTGCTGAAGGTGCTGTCCTATTATGACGTGCTTTACAGCCGTGAGGTACCGGAGAAGGTGCTGTACCTGAACCCGGATGTGTTTTCGGAGGCCAGGGAGCTGTTCTTTTCCTATAAAAATGCGGATGACCGGTGGAACCGGGCTGTTGCGGTATGCAGCGGCCCGGAGGATGACGGCAGTCCGGGAGATGTGGAATGTATATTATATTATCAGCAAAACCTGACAAGCTTCATTTATCCGGCCGGTGAATTTGAGGATTATGGGTTTGACGAGGGACTGGATCTGGAGCTGCTTTCACGGGCGGATACGTATCTATTTGAGGAGTTTGAAGAATATACGGCTTTCATTTGCGAGGTGCTGGAACGGAAGTTTCCGGAGAAGGAAAAGATATTTCTGGATGAAAATGCGGAGGTGTTTTCCGGTTTTGGTTTCCGCTATCGCGTGGGGACGAGGGACGAACTGCTTCAGGATGCGGGAGACGCGCCGCGGGCCGGTATGCAGAATGCGGATCAGGTACACGATTCCGGACGTAATACGTTCTATATCACCAGCGAGCGGGAAAAGGATTTTTTCGGGCGGAGGTTTCAGAAGAATATTTACAGCAGCCTGGATATTATGACTGCATTGTTCTGGCAGGAAAAAGAGACTGGATACGGAGATCTGCATCCGGATAAACGGTTTATGCTGATCCGGTTTCCCATCTATTCCAGCGGACTGGGAGATGTGATCCGGTTCTGCATGACAAAGGTTGCCGCAGTGGAATACCGAAAGCTGGATTATATTCCGGTGATCGATCTGAGTGTCCCGGACGGCGGCAATTCGTTTTCCGGAGGCAGAGAGGAAAATGTCTGGGAGGATTTCTTTGAACCGCTGAACGAATATCGTCCGGAGGAGGTCCTCCAGAGCCGCCATGTCCTGCTGTGCGATGACAAAATGGACGCGTTCAATCCTTATATGATGGAACAGTATCATGATTCCGGGCATATGAGGGGCATTTATAAAAAATATCTTCGGCTGAATCGGGAAATGAAAGCTTATATCGATCCGCTTCGGGAGCATTTTTTCGGAAATGAGACTGGAAAAGTGCTGGGAGTCGTGGCCCGCGGAACGGATTACCGCTATGGGGGATTCGATGTTCCGAAGCCTGTGGAGGATGAGGCTTATATTGCGCTGGTGAAGGAAAAAATGGAGGAATGGGGCTGCTCTTCTCTCCTGCTGGCCACGGAGGACGCGGATATTCTGGAGAAGTTCCGGCAGGCCGGATTCGGAGACCGGCTAAAGTACCTGGAGCAGGAGCGTTTTCGGTATACGGATGTGAATACGAAGGGGCTTTTGGTCGCGAAAATGAAAAAGGCTGACAATGACTATCATGATGAGATGCCTTATCTCGCGGTGCTGTATCTGCTGGCAGAATGCGGAGCGCTGATCTCCAACTGCCGGTGCGGGGCATTTGAGGTGGCGGATTTTGTGAATGGCGGGGAGTATGAGCAGAGGTATTGCTGCGGGGAAGGGGAGGTGGAGTGACCCATCTGGCAGCAATGTGAAACATACCGTAAAACCGCGCTTTAGAAAAAATACTGCCGGAAAAGATTGCAATTACGAAATATATGCCGCAAGTTTTAGCAGATTGCAGCAATCTATGATTTTGACGCACGCTTTTCCGGCATTTTTTGGACTTCAAAATTAATATATTGTAATCTCGTCCAATTCTGAAGGATACAAATTTCTTGCCATTCCAAGATCATCAAATCTTCTTATTTCCGACTTCGATATCTTAAAGCGGACCCAGTCGCCAACCTGAAAATCCTGATACATTTCCTTCCAGAAAAAAATCCAGTCGCTGTCTGCTTTACCGTCATCCGGCAATCCCTGAACTTGTCCTTTGATTCCGTAGCAGCGGTATTTTTCACTTACCTTGCGTATTTCAGATATAACAGCTGTATAATAACCTGATTTGTCTTTTTCAATTCTGTAATTTCCCTTTTGAAGATTATTTATAAAGGACATGAAACCGGGTAATCTTTTATTAAATTCCGCGGTCTGCCTTCCGTGGATGATATTATGTGTAAATAGCTCGTCATATATTGTACTGATATCTTCCTCATTATTAAGCCGGCGCATCTGCATTCCACACAAAGGTGTCTTATTCAACTGGTCATATGGAACAAGCAGTAGCGGAAAACAGCATTTTTTCAGCCCCCAGGCTACCCCCATCTCTGCCATACAAAATGCGCTTTTCAGATATTCTTCTGTTATCAATAAAATCACAACACTGCAAGTCTCGAGTTCTGTCCTGATTTTTTCTATAAAATTTTCTCCCGTAGGCAGGGCTTCTGAAAAAGCCGTACAAAAAATGTCGGCTCTCTGTACGCCCATCCCCAACTGCAGAAATTCGATAAAATGGTCCGCCAATTCCTTATTTTTCGTGCCATAGCTGATAAAAACCCTTGCCATTTACAATTCCTCCTTAAGTGAATCCAATAAACTGCTTTTTTCTTTATTATAGTTTTCGGTCAGCATCTTCTGTTCTTTAAAATATGCTTTTCTTTTCGCTTTCAGAAGAGCACCGATTCTGTGCATCTGTTCCAGTTGATACCTGGGAACCTTCAAGGCACTTAAATTGGTATTATTTAAAATCCGTATGGTCGTTCCAGATTGAATTCTTTCCAAAGCAGCTCTGCCCTGTTCCGAATCAAGATAGTGGAAAAGTACGTAGGGATTATATTGTTCCCCCCTGACACGTATCAAAGTAATATTCCCGCTGATAAATGTCAGTGGAGGCATCCTTTCTATAATTGCAATCTTTAAAGCCGTTCCCTTGGAGGTAATTAAAATATCATCCTCCTGAATTCGAAATTTTCTTTTACATACTGGATTCTGAATACTGACGGATTCTGCAGCATCATATACGACCGCACCATCCTGTATGTCCTTTATATTTATAAAAAAGGCGGTTTCCTCTGCCGTATCGATATTCTTTTTTAAAATCTGCGCTCCTCTGGTAATTTGTGCAATTTCAGACAGCGCGACTCCTTTCGTTTTCTCATCTCCCTGCTCCTGATGGATGTATTGGATCGGTTTAAATGAATATGTCCGTAAATCCAGCAGGGAGCTCTTTTGAATTACGCTGATTCCCTCAACTTCTCTGTATTCTTTAAAGCAGGAGCAGGCGATTTTCCGGCCCTCCTCAGATATTGAATATGCATTTCTCTTCTCCCGGAAATAAGACTGATTAATATCAATAAAGAGTACCTTTTTTTCCCGTTGAAGTGTTTTTCCTTTATGGAAGATCAGCAGTTCTGTCCCTGTCCTTGTATTCGGATACAAATTTGAAGGAAGAGAGATAACCGCCTCCAGCCAGTCGTGCTCAACAGCCTGTTTTCGAAGAGACAGTTCATTTGCACGAACCAGTGCTCCATTTGTACATAATACAACCGCATATCCTCCCTCATCCAGATGGTATAAGGCATCCTGGATGAAGATCCAGTCTGGATAAACGCTGCTCTTTTCAAAATTGGTAATTCTTGGATCTCTCCGGTCATAGGGCACACTTTTATTACTCCCTCTGGGGATATCCAGAAAAATCAAATCATATAATGTACTTTCCGATTTTTCTGGCAGCGAAAGAATATCTTTTTGCTCAATCGTGCCTGATACCTGATATAATTCCATAAGAATGATCCCGATTGCACACAGGACAGAATCAACGTCCGCGCCGTAAAGTGTTGCATTGGAATATTTATCCCTCTTTTTTCTGCAGATTCCAATACCAGATATTGCAATACCGCAACAAAAATCTGCTGTTTTTTCAGAAGTAATTCCGCTTAGAAGCTCTTCAATAAGGCGGCGGATGCTTCTCGGTGTTGCAGCATATTTCCCCCTTGCACCCACTGATTCCAAAACGGCTTCCATTAAAATATCCAGCTGGCCATACCGTAAATCCAGTTCGCTTTCTGAGGTATTACGAAAAAAGTCAAAAATGGTCTCAGATATGCTTCGAATCATCCGCTGTAGCTCTCTGTCATTTTCCAATAAAATCCAATCAACCTTCTCGTTCAAGCGAAATATGGCTTCTTTTACATCATATTTCCTGATGTCTAAAAATGCCTGTAAAAAATAGCTTTGTGTAAATTCCTGCGAAGCAGTCTCACCTCTTTGCGTTCTTTTATATGCATTGAATATGATCATTACAAACAGACAGAAAATCTGCTCTTCTGGGAGTTTTTTTTGAAAGTCGTTCCAATGGGCCTCTAACTTTTCGTTCATATATAGTTCCCCCTTTTTCATTATAATATCTTAATAGGGGAAATATGTCAATAGGTATTTGCATACATAGAATTGTGTCCAGAGGAGTGTACCTTTTTAGACAGTTCGCCGGCACGTCAAAACAGAATACTTGTTCGACTCCCGAACCCTTCTCCTGACACAAAAAAATATACAGAAAACCACTAATAATTATGCAGGGAAAAGGATTTCCCTAGAACAAATTCAAGGAGGAAAAATCATGAGAATCCAACATAATGTAACAGCATTAAATGCTCACAGGAATTTATTTAACAACAACACAGCTGTAGGAAAGAACCTGGAGAAACTGTCATCCGGTTACAGAATCAACCGTGCAGGCGATGACGCTGCTGGATTGGCGATTTCCGAGAAGATGCGTGCTCAGATTACAGGTCTTGAGACAGCTCAGAAAAATGCAAGCGACGGTATTTCTCTTGTGCAGACGGCAGAGGGTGCTTTGACAGAAGTTCATTCTATGCTGAACCGTATGGTCGAGCTGGCTACACAGTCTGCAAATGGAACATATCAGAGTACAAACCGCGATCAAATGCAGACAGAAATAGAGAAATTGCAAGAGGAAATAGAAAGAATTGCGGATAGTTCTGATTTTAATGGACTCAAACTCTTTGCTGCAGATACGACAATAAAGCTTCAGGTTAGTGATCAGGCAAATGATACCATTGATGTTGAAATGGAAACATTAACAACTAAGCTTACTGACTCTCTGAATATTGATATTAGCACTGACACAGGTGCTCAGACCGCAATCGACCAAGTGAAGGCAGACATTGATAAAGTTTCTACCCTGCGTTCAGACTTCGGTGCAGCGCAGAACCGTTTGGAACATACCCTCAATTATCTGGGCGTTCAGACAGAAAATATCACTGCTGCTGAATCCCGTATCCGTGACGTAGACATGGCTAAGGAAATGATGGCTTATACCAAGAACAACATCCTTGTTCAGGCTTCCCAGGCTATGCTCGCTCAGGCAAATCAGGTTCCGCAGGGAGTTCTTCAGTTGTTACAGTAATTTCAGGTATAATTTCAGAAAGCGCTTATCTGCCGGATGGGCGCTTTCTTTTATGCAAAGCTGTCCTCATGAAACTGGTTTGCATGAAAGAAAACGTCCATCCGCAAGGCATACAAGAAAAGGAACAATCCTATTATGAATATACAGCTCAGTATTTCACTGCTTGCATCAGACCGCCCATCGGCCTTGGAGCGGTGCCTGGACTCTTTAACTCCGCTGTTGCTACGAGTCCCGAGCGAATTAATCATTGTACATACCGGGACAGATTCCAAAGTATCTGAACTGGCCCATCGCTATACAGATTTGGTTCTTCCTTTTACGTGGTGCAATGATTTTTCTGCGGCTCGCAATACAGGGATTAAGGCTGCAAAAGGAGAATGGTTTTTATATATTGATGATGACGAATGGTTTGAAGATGTCTCAGAAATATATGAATTTTTTGAATCCGGAGAATCCCGAAAATATGGTATGGCATGCTACCGGCAGAGAAATTATCCTGACTGGTCCGGTACTTGTTACACAGATAGTCAGGTGATGCGTATGGTGAGAATGGTTCCGGGAATTCATTTTCAAAACCCAATCCATGAAGAACCAACCCCTTTGTCTCCGCCCTGCAAATATTTCGATACCTTTGTGCATCACTATGGATACGTTCGCTTTTCTGGATACAGCAAAACTTCCCGCAATCTAATGCTTCTAAAAGAGGATGTAAAAAAACGACCGGCTTATATCAAAAATTACATCCAGCTTGTACAGGAATACGCTATAGAAGAGAACTGGAAGGAAGCAGAAAATAATTGCAGAAAGGGGCTGGAACTATGCAAAAGCAGGATAACTGCTGCCGGCTCTTATTGGGATTGGCTTCAGGCTGAACTTATAGAACTTCTATATATGAGCGGAAATTATCCTGGGGCTGAAAAAACGGCCTGTACTATTTTGCAGAATGACTCTCCACGCGAATTGGCAGCGGCAGATATTTATGCGACATTAATCTTGGTTGCCTCTAAAGGCAGAGATTCTGAGAAAATTTTACATTTTGGCCTAAAGTTCGAGGAAATCTTGAGCTATATAGAACAAACTCCAAAAATCTGGACAGAACAAAATTACGGTAGTTTATCTGTAGAGAAAATCAGTAATCCGAAACGTCTATGTAGATTACGGATGTTGTGCCTGAAAGCAGCATTAGACCAGGAAGATCAAAAGAATGCTACATTTTTCTTTTCACACCTTCCGTGGGATAGCAAAGACTTGATAGAAAGTCTTTATTCTGATTTTGAACGATTGGATTCCAATTTTCATACACAGTATGCCGTACTGTTAAAAACCGGTTCTTCAAGCGTGTCTTATCAGAGTTTTTACAATGTTATACATGGAACGTCAAATTCGAAAGAACGTGAACGGCTTCTCATCAAATATATTGCAGAATCTAAATCTGATGATTTGCGTAAACAGGCGTTAAAAGAAATGATTTTGTCCGGCACAGAACTTAACGAGACCGTAAACTTGCTGGATCTGGATACATGGCGGCAGTATCTGGCGGATACTGTTAAAAATCTTTCGGATATGGAAGCGCAAAAAGCCTGGAGAGCCAGTAATGGACTGAATGAAGATTATTTATTATATCAGCTGGTACTTAAGAAAGAATTGCTTGGAAGATCACTGCACCATGGATACTACACAGGCGAAAAACTTATGAAAACCTTGTCAGAATATGCGGAGACGATTCTTTCATTTTATAAAATGCAGTATCGAGATGAAATGTTCCGGCAGGAGAACCAGAATTTTTTACCTCGCTCCTGTCGTTTTGCATGTTTGCTTTCTGAGGCAATTCAAAAAATAGAACATATGGAATATGAAAAAGCCGTCCACCTGCTCCATTCCGCCCTTTTGCTTAATTTGGAAATGACAGGGGTAATCAGTGAAGTCGTTCGTGAAATTTCCGGAAAAATAAAGAATCCTATGTTGAATACAAGTGCTGAGTTTCAAATGTTGGCAAAACAAATGAAAGCTGCCTTGAAAACAATGCTCATAAACAAACAATATCAAGATGCACAGCCTATCGTAACACAGCTTTTGCAGCTTCTTCCGGAGGATTTGGAACTGCTTCGCATTAAACAAAAAATCGGAAGAGAATTGTGTAATGAAAGTAGTGATCGCGTCAGTGCGACTCTGATATCCAATAAAACGAAAGGACAATAACTATGATCACAAAACAGCTGGAGGCTGATCTGGCCTACACATACAAAAAACTTAGCTCCAGGGAGCTTGAAAAGCTTTCCGGCAGCACCATACTTATTACCGGATGCGCCGGATTTCTTGGATTTTATCTCCTGCATTTTCTTTACTATTACCGGAAGGAGTTATCTTTGAAGCGTGTACTGTGTCTGGATAACTTCATGCTGGGGCGTCCGGAATGGATCCGGGAGATGGAAGCGGATGAGTGCTTCCGCGTAGAAAAATTTGACATCATCACAGATGATATCGCGTCTGTTCCAGGTGCGGAAGCCGCGGATTATATTGTTCATATGGCATCCATTGCTTCACCGGTATTTTACCGCCTGCATCCGATTGAGACCATTGACGCAAATGTATTCGGTCTGCGGCGGCTTTTGGACTATTACTGCGAAAAAAACACAAAAGGATTCCTGTTCTTCTCATCCAGTGAATTATATGGAGATCCCGCACCGGAAGCGGTTCCCACGGATGAAGAATATTACGGCAATGTCTGCGTCACCGGACCGCGCGCCTGCTACGATGAGGCAAAGCGTTTCGGCGAGACCATGTGCATGCTTTTCGCGAAAAAGTACGGAATGCCGATTGGGGTCGTTCGCCCCTTCAACAATTATGGACCCGGAATGAAGATCAATGACCAGCGGGTCCCGGCGGATTTTGCAAAAAATGTCCTGGAGAACCAGGATATCCGAATCCTGTCAAACGGCACGCCTACCCGCACCTTCTGTTATATTGCGGATGCGGCGGCCGGCTATCTGAAAATCCTGCTGCATGGGACTTACGATTATTTTAATATTGGCATTGACCGTCCGGAAATATCGATTGAAAGACTGGCCGAAATTTATCAGGAGGCCGGGAAAGAATTGTTATCCTACAGCGGTAAGATCATTCATGCCAGGTCCGAGGATCAAGAATATCTGACCAACAATCCGGGAAGGCGCTGCCCGAAGATCCGCAAGGCGGCAGAGCTCCTGGATTACAGGCCGGAAATCCTTGTAGAGGAGGGAGTCCGCAGATTCCTTGCCTTTATAAAAGAAAGCACTGAAAGCGGAAAGCCTGGGGAGGGAAACCTGTTATGGTAAACACAAAGGATGAGCTGGATAACCAAAAAGCTCCTGTTCAGTCGGCATATAATTCGGATAAAAGCGGTATGGGAGGCAAAAAGACGGTTTCCGTCTTTGGACTGGGATTCGTAGGACTGACAACAGCGCTGGGGTTTGCCGAGACCGGCTGCAGGGTTTTCGGTATTGACGTAGATAAGGAAAGAAAAAGAAGCTTGAGGAATGGGACAGTTCCATTTCACGAACCGCATATGGAAGGTATCCTTAACAAGCATTTAAACAGCAGCTTCTTTATTACAGATGATATTTCGGAGGCCGTGAAAGAAAGCACATACATCTTTTACTGTGTGGGAACTCCTTACGGGGCAGACGGAAGCGCAGACCTTACTTATTTGTTCTCTGCCATTGACAGTACCCTGGACGCCATCCACGATGAAAAATTCCGGGTACTGGTGACAAAGTCCACCATTCCTCCGTCTACTACAGCGGAAAAAATCCTTCCATATGTGAAGAGGAAAGGGGATAAGTCAGAATTTCTGGGAATTGCAAACAATCCGGAATTTCTCCGGGAAGGCCACTGCTGGGAGGATTTCATGGAAGCGGACCGGATCGTGCTGGGAATAAATGACGAGAAGTCCAGGGAGCTTCTGGTGGAATTATATCAGCCAATGGGAATTCCGATCAAGTGCGTGACCCACTCTACAGGGGAATTTATCAAATACCTTTCCAATACCCTGCTCGCAACTCTGATCAGCTATTCCAACGAGATGGCCCAGGCAGCGGAGGCGTTCGGCGGCATCGAGGTTGCGGAGGCATTCCGCATCTTACATATGGACAAACGATGGAATGGCTGTAATATGACCAGCTATGTCTATCCGGGCTGCGGCTACGGCGGGTACTGCCTGCCGAAGGATACCAGTGCGTTTTATGCCCAGGCATTAGAGAAGGGATTTGAAGCCTCAATCTTGAACCAGGTAATCAGGACGAATACAGAGCGGCCAAAACGAATCGCGGAGAAGATTGCCGATTGCCTGGGCGAATATACACAGCACATGAAAGAAAAAGAAGATGCCGTGCGGAATGCAGAAAGCAACGCAAAGTCTGGCCTGTCAGAAAAGCCGGGTACGGTTGGCATCTTGGGGCTGGCCTTCAAACCGGGCTCCGACGATGTTCGGGACACCCCTGCCATGAAGATTATCGGACAGTTAAAAAAACTTGGATGTGAAAATATAATCGGCTATGATCCCATTGCCGCAGAGGAGTTCCGCCGCAGATATCCTGATGCCGGAATCTGTTATGCTGACAGCATGCCGGAAATCTATGAAAAGGCAGATGTTCTGGCTATTGTCACAGCCTGGGAGGAGTTTCAGGATGTACCGAAGCTGGGAGACAAGAAGATCATCGACTGCAGATATATGCTGTAGGATATAAGGATCTTTTTCAACAGCTTCTGATTGGAAATAGAGAATACCGCTTGATCGCTGACCAGTGAATTAGAACAAATGGAGGTAATCATGGAAAAGCAACAGATTTTAGATATGACAGCGCAGTACTGCCGGGAGCGGCATGCGTCAAAGGAGTGGAAGCCGGGAGACCGTATCAATTACGCCGGACGGGTTTACGATGAAGAGGAGCTCTGCAATCTTGTGGATGCTTCCCTTGACTTCTGGCTGACCGCAGGAAAATACACAGAAAAATTCGAGGCAGGACTTGGAGAATATCTGGGCGTGCCCTTCTGCTCAATCGTAAATTCCGGGTCCTCCGCGAATCTGCTGGCTATGATGGCGTTAACTTCCCCGCTTTTAAAGGAAAAACGGATCCTCCCCGGGGATGAGGTCATTACTGTAGCCGCGGCATTTCCCACTACGGTGGCGCCGATCATACAGGCAGGCGCGGTACCGGTATTTGCAGATATTGAAATTCCGTATTATAACATTGATGCATCCAAGCTGGAAGAGGCATTGTCGCCCCGGACAAAGGCTGTCTTTTTAGCCCATAGCCTGGGAAATGTATTTGATCTGGAGGCAGTAAAAAATTTTTGCGCGAAGCATGATCTGTTCCTGATCGAGGACAACTGCGACGCTCTGGGTGCAGAGTACATGGCAGACGGCGAATACCGAAAATCAGGCACAATCGGAGATATCGGGACATCCAGCTTCTATCCCGCCCATCATATGACCATGGGTGAAGGAGGGGCTGTCTATACCAGGAACCCCCTCCTGCACAGGATTGTCCGTTCATTACGGGACTGGGGGCGTGACTGTGTGTGCAGCGGCGGACAGGATAACCGGTGCGGGCATCGTTTTGACGGGCAGTATGGAACCTTGCCCAAAGGGTATGATCACAAGTACGTATATTCCCATTTGGGTTACAATCTGAAAGCGACGGACCTGCAGGCTGCTATTGGCACGGCACAGCTCAAAAAGCTTCCGGGCTTTGTAGAAAAACGCAGGGAAAACTGGAATTATCTGCGAGAACATCTGAAGGATATGGAAGAATATTTTGTTCTCCCGGAGATCACGCCCCATTCCATCCCAAGCTGGTTCGGCTTCATGCTCATGGTCAGAGAAGGCGCCGGAATATCCAGGGATGAGATCACTGCATATCTGGAGAAGCATGAGATCCAGACCCGTGCGTTGTTTGCGGGAAACATTATCCGGCATCCTTGTTTCGAGACGATGGTGGAAGGAAAGGATTACCGGATCTGCGGAAGTCTTGAAAAGACAGATGAGGTGATGAACCGCGGCTTTTGGGTCGGCGTGTATCCGGGCATGACGAAGGCAATGCTCGATGAAATGATCCTTCGTCTCCATGAAAGTATCTCAGGAACGCACACGGCCCGGTGATACGCATATGCCGCAGAAAGCTCCGTTTGCGGCTGTCTATTCTGGAAGAAACAAACAAGAACCATTTATAACAAAAGGAGAAAACAGGCTATGATCAAAGGCTTGAAAATATTTGACTGTACCCTGCGGGAAGTCGGCTACCAGACCGGATGGCACTTTACAGACAAGTTTGTCCGGGATGCCTATAAGTTTGCCCAGGGGAAGGGAATTGACTATCTGGAGCTTGGCTTCTTTCATCAGGAAGCCGCAGATCCGGATCGAGGCATCTATCGGTACTGCAGTACAAAAAATCAGGAGATCGCAGATGTTTTTAAAGCATGCAAGAATGTAACAAAGCTGTCCGCGATGCGGGACATTCAGAGGCCGCTCTCCCCTCTCCTGCCGGCGAAAGACAGCATCATCGACACCATCCGCATCCTGACCCGTTCCCATGAAACAGAACTGGATGTACTGGAAGGATTTGTGGATGAGGTTATGGGGCTGGGCTATGAGGTATTCATCAACTTTACCAGCGCGGGATATAACTCCATAGAGCAGAACATCCGCTTCGCAGAGTTTGCGAAGGAAAAAGGCGTGCATGCCATTGAATTTGCGGATACAGAAAGCGTGATGACAGAAAGCTATGTCATAGATACCATCCGGGAATGCCATAAGGTGGGGATTGAGATGGGTGTGCATCTCCATGATAAGAATGGAACGGCGGAAGCCCTTGCGGATCTTGCCATCGCAGAGGGCGCTGATTATATGGATGTGACCCATGTAGGCTTAGGCGGAAAATGGCGGGATGGAAATGTAACGATGGAGTATCTGCTGCGTAAGCTGGGGATCGGCGGAGGCTATGAAGCGACGATGATACGCAATGAGATGATCGAAGAGCTGATCCAGTTCCATCCATTCAGTGCCGCGGAGTAATCCTGAATCAAGCAGAAAGGATAAACAGAATTGATATGAAAGTATCGGACTATGTAATCCGTTTCCTGGCGGATTTGGGGCTGGAACATGTCTTTTATGTGAGCGGCGGAGGAGCCATGCACCTGAATGATTCTCTGGGCCGAAGCGAACGGGTGGAAGGTGTCTGCATGCTTCATGAGCAAGGCGCGTCCATTGCGGCAGAGGCTTATGCCAGAATCAGTGAAAACTACGGAGCCTGTCTCGTAACCTCCGGGCCTGGAGGGACGAATGCCGTAACAGGTGTGGCTGGCGCGTATTATGACTCCACGCCTGTGATCTTTCTTTCCGGGCAGGTAAAACGGGATGACCTTGTCGGGGACCAGGGAATCCGTCAGTTTGGAATACAGGAGACGGATATCGTGTCGATTGTAACATCCATCACCAAATATGCGGTGCAGATTAAAAGGCCGGAAGATATCCGGTTTGAGATGGAAAAAGCCGCCGCTATTGCCAGGGAAGGACGTCCGGGCCCAGTGTGGGTGGATATCCCGCTGGATATCCAGGCTTCGCAAATCGAACCGGACGAATTGATCTCCTATCATATGCCGGAAAGGACGGACAGATCTGGTTTGAACCAGGCCGGTGAGAGGGCATGCACGGAGGAACAGATTGCCAGAGCCTTTGAACTGCTTCATAAAGCGCAGCGGCCGCTCCTCCTTCTTGGAAATGGCATCCGTTTGGCCGGCGCTGCCGAGGAGGCGAGGGATTTTTATGAAACGCTGGGCGCTCCTGTCGTGACTTCATGGAACGGGGTTGACCTGATCGAAGACGCGCATCCCCTGTTCTATGGACGTCCCGGCTCTGTGGGACATCGGCACGCAAACTTTATCCAGCAGAACGCAGACCTTGTCCTGACGATCGGGAGCCGCCTGAACCTTCTTTCTACAGGGTACAATTATGCGGATTTCCTGGGAAATGCGAAGCATGTGATGGTGGATATTGATGAGAAGGAAATGGATAAAAAAAGCGTGCATCCGGATCTTCGGATCCCCTGTGACGCAAAATATTTCCTTATAAAAATGCTGGAGCAAAGGGAAGCTCTTTATACATCGCAGGACGAGCGCTGGATTTCTTACTGCGATAACGTGAAGAAGCGTTATCCTGTATTTATTCCGCAGGCGGAACCCAGGGAAGGGTATGTCAGCACCTATCGATTGGTGGATGAGATCAGCCGTCAGATGACAGAACAGGATATCTATCAGTTCACCAGTTCCGGTACCTCCGTGGATATCGCAATGAAGGTATTCAAGATCAAACGGGGACAGCGGGCGTTCCTGACAAAGGGGCTGGCGGCAATGGGATTTGATGTGCCGGCATGTATCGGGAGCTGCATCGCTTCCGGAGGAAGGCGGACCGTCTGTGTGACCGGGGACGGAAGCGTGATGATGAACATTCAGGAATTGGAGGTTATCAAGCGAAGGAACCTTCCGGTGAAGCTTTTTATCACGGATAATGGCGGGTACAGTATGATCTATGGTTCCCAGAACGGGAATTTTCAGGGACGGTTGACGGGATGCACCCGGGAATCCGGGCTGACGCTTCCGGATATCGAAAAGGTAGCCGGGGCGTTTGGGATCAGAACCCTGCGGATAGACTCCGAGGCAGAGCTGGAGGAAAGAGTCAGAGATGCTTTAGAATACGATGGTCCGACTTTATGCAGAGTCAGGGCAGATATTGAGCAGAAGATTGTACCCCGGCAGGCGAATTATATGAAAGAGGACGGGCAGATGGCTTCCAGGCCGTTGGATGATATGACGCCGCTCCTTAGCAGGGATGAGTTAACAGCGACCCGGTGGAAATAGCAGAGAATATGATTTAAAAATCTAAGCAGCAAAAAGAGGAATTGATATAGGGATATTGAATTATGAGATTCGTTATGACTGGAGCAACCGGTTTTTTAGGGCAGGCACTGTGTCAGGAGCTTTCACAAAACGGACATAAAGTTACAGCAATTGCCCGCCCGGAATCGGCAGAAAAGGCAAAAAATCTTTTGGCAGATGAAATAGTGCTTCTTCCCCTTGAGGAACTGGAGAATTTAAAAGGAGAATACGATGTATTCTTCCATCTGGCCTGGAACGGTTCCGGTGGAGATGCAAGAAATGATTATGGAACACAGCTAAAAAACCTTCTTTATATGGAAAAAGCGTTGAGGGCAGCGAAAAAGTGCGGATGCAGTAAATTTATCGGAGCTGGAAGCCAAGCAGAATACGGGGTAGTAGATGGAAGCGCAAAGGAGGCGGAGACCGTACCTGCCCCCTTCCTGATGTACGGGGCAGCAAAGCTGTCCTGCCTGCATATGGGACGTATCCTGGCGGAGCAGTTAGGAATCACCTTTGTCTGGCCAAGGATTTACAGCGTATATGGCCCAAGGGAAAACGATCCGACTTTGCTGGGATATGTAGCAAGAACTTTACGAGAGGGGAACGTGCCGGAATTGAGTCTTTGCGAGAATATGTGGGATTTTATATATATTACAGACTTTACGAGGGCGATGCGGCTTCTTGGGGAGCATCCTGGATCAAAAGGTATATATCATATAGCCAGCGGAGAACACCAGAAGCTGAGGCTGTTTATAGAAAATCTGCGCGACAGGATAAAGCCTGGCGCTGTATTGAAATTTGGTGCAAAAGAGACAGATCCTGCACGAACCTTCTGGTTGGAGCCAGATATTTCGATGTTACAGGAACTTGGATTCAAGTGCAGAATATCCTTTGAACAGGGAATAGATAAAATATAATACCGTAAAGAATATTTTTCCCAAGCTGGCAATAAGTGTGTATTCAAATTGTTTTATAGATTTTATTAAAGAAGTAATGGATTATTTTTTCAACATAAGGAGAAGAAAAGAATGAACAATAGTTTTAATATTGAAGAATATTACAGGCGCGCATGGAGCGGAAAAGTATGTGGTGATGCGTCTATTATAGATTATATCAAAGGATATAAACATGTTGTTTTGTGGGGGGCAAGTTATTTGGGGCACGCCATTGGCAAGAAGCTTTTAGAACTGGGAATCAATATTGAAAATTATTGGGATATTCGTTGGAAAGAATTAAAATCTGTAAATCAGATAGAAGTCATCCCTCCCTTTAGCAGTGATGATAAAGAGAATTGTTTGATTATTGTTTGTATTGGTAATAGAGTTATACAGGATAATTTAATAAAAGATATGGAGGACTACGGCTATCTCAATATGATTTATGGTGATTATCTATACATGGGACTGTTATGCCCATTTAATCAGGATACGGGAATTAATGCGAAACGTTGCTCCGGAACCATGGAATGCCGCCAGGTGTATTGCCATAGAATTAATGGGATTTTAAATGCAAAATGCAAAAGTGAAAATCCTATATTTTTAACTTCAGTTACATTAATAATCAACCAGCGCTGTAGTCTGAAATGTAAGTACTGTACATCGTATATGAATGCTTTTGATAAAAGGGAACGAATCGATTTCCCATTGGAACAAATATGTAATGATATTGATAAATTCTTTGGTGCTGTGGATATGGTTGGAACAATTACAGTAATGGGAGGTGAACCATTTATGCATAAAGATATCTCTCAAATAATAGAACATTTATGCAAATGGAAAAATTTTGGTTTGATTTCTATTGCTACATCCGGAACATATCCTATTAAACCAGAGCAATTAAGTGGGCTGCATGATGATCGGGTAAATGTAAGCTTTTCAAATTACACTGAAAGCATTAACGAAAATCAAAAGAAATTGTTTTATGAAAATATAGATATTGTAAAGGAATCCGGAGTTTGTTATACAGTGGGGCAATTTTCACCGGAATGGAGTATTCCTTCATCTTTAAGTAATAAACATCATACAGATGAAGTAATTACAGCTAATAAAAAAGATTGCACACATTGGCATCAAATCAAAAATGGGAAAGTGCATCCATGTGATTTTGCGACAGCAATATATAGTTTGCACGTTGCGGATTATAAGGAAGATTATGTGGATTTATGTAATGATGACTCAAGAGAAATGTTAAGGGAAAAATTAAGACAGTATATAAACAAACCATTTTATGAGAGTTGTAGACACCATGGTTATTTTGAACCTGGAAAGCGAATGACTGCAAAAGCTGCGGAGCAAGGATATCACGATTTTTTTAATGACTGAACTTGCGGTTAATGGCGAGCGTGAAGATTCATGATGAATAAGGAGATTATAAACTTATGAAATGTGGGAAAGAACTTTTACAATTTATTGACAAGAGGATAAATGTATGACAGAGAAAAGGTATAACCAGCTTCTGGAACAATGCCTGGATTTGATCGAAGAAAAAAGATTGGAAGAAGCTCTGAACCAGCTTGAGAGCCTTTATAAAATAAAGCCTACAAGGCTATACTGGTATGTAGTTAAAGCACTGTATTTATGGGCGAAAAGTCAGTCGCCCGGACCAGCATTAGAAATCCTTGCTGATAAAGGATGGCATTTGTTCCCATATCCAGGGATAAAAGAACTGACTGAACTTTATATGAAATTAGTCAACAGTTATCAGGATATTCAGGATATGCAGAGACACCGGCTTCTTTATCTGGGAATCTGTAAAGAATACACAGATGAAGAGGAAGAATGGCTGATAGAAATGAATAGACGTTTCATAGATGCAAAATCTAAATTTTGGGAGAATCCAGAATCGGAATCTGCAGCTGAATATCTGCTTGGTCAGTATTTTGTATTTCATAATAATGTTTTATTCTTTTTGCTTTTAGCTTATATGCGGCATAAAAATATGCCTCTTCCTGTTGGCAGAGAATGGTTTTGTGATTTCCTAAACAGTGGTTTCTTATCCGAAAACTTATCTCCTGAATCGGAAGTCATGTTTGTCCTCTTTGAGGACGAAAATTCAGATAGTATGGACGAAGATATTATCTGTTATATTTTACAGCAGCTCAATAAAACGATATATCGTATCAAAATACCAGTCGCATTAGATGTGGAACATGAAGTGAATCTGGAAGATACAGCCGCTGTCAGTATTGACACAACAACAGTTACCGGCAAGCTGCATACAATATATCCGGCTTCCATTATATATAACGGAGAATCCATTGGAGACAATCGGGACTATATACTGAATTACCTTGTTCAAAATGAATGGAAAAATCGATTTGCCGTTGTTTTGACCAGTGGAACACTCATGGACACCTTGTGCTGCCAGCCAATATTAAAGAAAAATCTGGAGAGGCTTCGCAACTTTGGGACACCAGCGCTGGAAATGCAGACCGTATTTGGATGGGCTGGGGATTACCTTGCATACATTAGCCAAATACATGACATGGATGCTGAAAGACTGCTGAATATGTCACCTAAAATTCCTTATTCAATAGTCATTCCCGCCAGAAATTCTGCGTACACGTTACGCTATACGCTTATGACCTGTCTGAACCAGCGTTATAAAGGAAATTATGAAATTATTCTGAGCGATAATTCCACGCCCGGAAACACGGAAGTGTACCAGTTGTTCAAGGAACTAAATAATCCCAAGATTCGGTATTACCGGACTCCGCGGGAATATAATCTTTCCAGAAGCTTCGAGTTTGCCATCCTTCATGCAGAAGGTGAATTCCTTCTCACTCTTGGTTCCGATGATGCATTGCTCCCCTGGGCACTAGAAACGTTGGACGAGTTGAGGAAAACCTATCCGGATGAAAACATTATCCAATGGGAGCGGGGATTTTATGCATGGCCCGGGTTCAATGGTGGGCAGCAAAACCAGTTCGTAATACCAAGAAACTACCAAAAGAGAGAGTTCCGGGCAGAATATCGCAGCCGTCAATTTTATTTTAATGCTATTTTCAGCAACAGTGATCAGATGTATAACCTGCCAAACCTGTATCTAAACTCCGGATGCAAGAGAGCGTATCTGAAAACAATTTTAGAAAAGTCAGGCAGGCTCTTCGACGGAATATGTCAGGATCTCTATATGGGTGTAGTCAACGCTGCAATGAATGACAAAATCTTAAATATACATTATCCACTGGTTATTGCAGGGATGTCCGACGGCTCCATAGGCGCTAAGGCAAATCGTTCCCATTCACTGAAAGATGGAGAGACGGACTTCCTTAATGAGATGAAAAGGATGGCGAATGTTGGTGGGCACTGTACTTCTGTTTATGAACGATTGATGCCGGAAGTCATGACCGATAAAAGTTCTTTATATAACAGTATCCTCAGGATGATAGCACGCGGCATTGTTGCAGAATCGGATTTGGAATGCTTTAATTTCCGGAAATGGTTTCTGGATGTATTCCATCAGATGGATATACGAGATCCACTGTATGACAAAAAAATCCACTACTTTCGCTATACGGCTTCACTTCATGGAAAAGATTTTTTGAGTTGGTTCGATGAAAATATTTATCATCATGCATTAATCCAGCGCTTGGTAGATGAAGAGAAACTTGCCAAGATACATGATAAGAAATGCTATAAAGAGGGGACAAACCCAGCAGGAGGCCAGACACTGGACGCAGCGAAATATCATGTAAAAAATATATATGATGCCACAAAGCTTTTTGAAAAATTAACACAGTTATAGGAGCATTGAAATGAAAAGAAATCTTCCATTAGTAAGCATAATCGTCCCAAATTACAATTACGCAAATTATTTGGAGACATGCTTGGAAAGCATACTGGACCAAACATATGAAAATATTGAAGTAATCTTCAGAGATAATGCATCTGCGGATGATTCCTACGAAATCGCGCTGAGGTATCAAAAAAAGATGCGGGAAAAAAATATTTATATGAGCTGCGGATTGAACAGACGAAATCTGGGCAGCGCAAAAAACACGGGTCTGTGTTACTCAGAGTCAGAAGGGGATTATGTTATATATTTATCTTCAGATGATGCCATGGAACCAACGTATATTGAAAAATGTGTTCATATTATGGAAAATCATACAAATATCGGGATGGTAATGGTTCATAGAAAAGCAATGGACGAACACGGAAAAATAACAGAAGAAGTACCTTTTTACAACAAAAACTGTGTGATTCCAAAAGAATCACAGGCTGCGGTCTTTATGATGGCTGGTATTGCCGTTCCGTCTCAGATTTTAATGAGAAAAAGTACTTTGGATAAAGTCGGCGTTGCAAAGCCGCTGTACATGCAAGTGGCGAATGACTGGCTGGATAACTTTATGCTGTCCATGTTTGCGGATGTTGCTTATATTAAGGAACCACTTTGTTTATACAGAACCCATACAGGAAATGAGACGACAGGTTCTGAGCGTAATTTGGTCGGAATATTCGAGCACTATCTGCTTGTCAATGCATTTGTCTGGATATCAGAAAGTTATCATATGACAAAGCCAGCTTCCAGATATTCGGAAAGCGTAAACAAATTGGCGGGTATGTGCTTGCGGTATGCGATAAAAATGTTTCAAAACCATGAAAATGAAATCGCAGAAAAATATTTGTTCCTGGCGCCAGTATTTGATAAGCAAATCCTTTCAAATGATACTTATACTGCACTCAAGAAATGCGTTTCCTTAGAAGACAAAGAGCTGGAGTGTGAAATAGAAAATATATGCGATAGATATCATACAAAGCGATCCATTTCGTATGATCCGCCGGAAGACGCAGTAGAGATAAGTTTATTTTAGGCGTTATAGCGTAATGACAATTTTCAATAAAAGAGAATATGGAGGAAAATAGTTTTGAGTAAAGGAATCAGTTTAGACAATTATACAGATACATATGAAACATTGCTGAAATTAAAAAGAGAGTTAAAATGCAGACCGATCTATATATGGGGGGCAAAAATCACAGGAGGTGCAGTCTGCAGTGTGCTTCTTCGTGAGAAGTTTGAAAATGTGAAGGGTGTCATTGACAGTAATACTTTTATGCAGGGTAAAAAACTGTTCGGGTTTACTGTTTTTTCTCCGGAATACTTTTGGAATATTGTAAAAAACAGTTCTGAAACTCCATTTGTTATAGTAGCAGCTGCTGTTCGCCCAAAAGAAATCTATGATATTTGTTCTGCTCATGGATTAATAGAAGACAAAGACTTATGTTGGGCTGATGATCTTCTGGGTCCAGTCTATGAAGTAGACTTGACTAATGCATGTAATTTAAACTGTCCTTCCTGCCCGCAGTCAAATTGGAAACGGCATGAAAATGCGGTGATGTCTTTGGAAAGATTTAAAAGAATCGTTGCACACATTAAAAAGGATACGCCTAATGTGGCATATATCCCTCTTTTTTGCTGGACAGAACCGTTGTTGAAAAAAGATTTGGCTGAATATGCAGAAGTTCTAAAAAGAGAAGGAATATTAGGAATTATTTCCACAAACTTCAGCTTAAATGTTCCACATCTTGAAGAATTGATAAAGCAGAAGCCGGAATATTTTCGTATTTCTTTCTCAGGATATACACAGGAGCTATATGAGAAGGCTCATCGGGGCGGCAATATAGAACTTGTAAAACAAAATATGTATAAATTGCGGGAACTGCTTGATAAATATAGTCCAGATACTTTTGTAGAGGTCTACTATCATGAGTATAATTATAGCTCGAAAGAAGACCTTCAGGCCTGGAAGAAAATATGTAATGAACTGCATTATACGCTGGCAGATTTTAACGCTACTATTAATCCAATAGAAAATATCATTCGTATACTGAAGGGAGAGGATATCAGCGATATTGAAAATGTACTGAATACTTTAAACTTTGATTTCAGGGATAAGAGATATCCTGATATATGCGATCATCCAGAATTATGTTATTCATTTAAAAATATGTTCTGCATTACTGCAAAAGGAAAAGTTCTGGTATGCGACTGTGTCTACGATGAAAAACAGGCACTGCTGGCGGATGATATTGAAAAAACTACATACAATGAATTGATGCTTCGAAAAAAAGATAATAAAGTCTGCATTGACTGTTTAAAATATGGAATTCCATTGTATAATTGTGCGCTGAGCTCCAATCCCAAAAGCAGCGTCCGGAAAATCTATGAAGAGCTGGTAGGAAAAGAGTAGACTATTTTCTTCAGCAGTTTATATGCAGAGCACTGCAGACAACATATTTTTTATAGAAGGATATTAGACGATGAAAGTGATAATCCTGGCCGGCGGCCTTCCCAGCAGTATCAGCGAAGAAACCGGCAAAATTCCAAAACCAATGGTAAAGATCGGGGAACGTCCCGTTTTGTGGCATATTATGAAGTTATATTCTTACTATGGTTTTAATGACTTCATCATATGCACCGGATACAAGGCTGAGACCATCAAAGAATATTTCCTGGACTATTATATTTATAGCTCCGATATTACTGTGGATCTGCAGAATAATGATATTATGATCCACAACAAGATAAGCGAACCCTGGAAGGTCACCGTAGTGGATACGGGACTGAACTCCCCCACCGGCGAACGTATCCGAAAAATTGAAAGCTATATAGAAGAGGACGCATTTTTTGTTTGCTATGGTGACTGTATTACAGACCTGAATATCACGGAATTTAAGTCCGCATATTACAAAAGCCCCCATCTGGTTCTGATGGCTGTCGCCCGACCATCCGGCCGGAACGCGGTTCTGAATCTGGACCGGGAAGGCAACCTTGTCTCTGATATCGTCCTTCAGAATAACTGCGAGGCAAACGCCTGGGTCAATACCTGCCATATGATACTGAACAAAGAAATATTTTCTTACCTGGCCTCCCATGAAAGCTTTGAGACAGCCACGATCAATCGCCTGAGGCAGACAAGGAGGGTGGCAACCTACAAGCATGAAGGATTCTGGATGCCTGTAGAAACGGTCAGGGATAAATTGTTCCTGGAATCACTATGGCAACAGGGAAATGCGCCGTGGAAGGTGTGGTAAACAGATGAAAGTGGTAATTCTGGCCGGAGGAAAGGGAACCCGGATCGGAGAGGAATCCCAATTCCGGCCCAAACCCCTGGTGGAGATTGGAGGGCGTCCGATTCTGTGGCATATTATGAAATGGTACTCCCGTTTCGGATTCCATGAGTTTGTGCTGTGCTGTGGATATAAAGGACATATGATCAAACAATATTTTGTGGACTATTATTCCAGATATTCTGACGTGTCTATTAATCTGCAAAACGGCAGGAAGGAGTTTCTGAAAAATAAAATAGAGCCCTGGAAGGTGACGCTGATCAATACAGGGCTGAACACCCTGACAGCAGGAAGGATTCTAAAAATCCGAGAATATGTAAAAGACGAGGAATTCCTGTTTACATACGGAGATGGAGTTTCTAATGTGGATATTCAAGAACTGATAGAATGTCACCGTCGGCATGGACGTATTGCAACCATAACCGTTACGAAACCAGATGGACGTTTTGGCGCTGTAAAAATCAATGAAGCTGACGGATGTGTTGAGAATTTTAAAGAAAAAGCCCGATCAGACCAATCCTGGGTAAACGCCGGATATGGGATATTTTCTCCGCAGATATTTGATTATCTGGGAGATGGATCTGACATGCTGGAGGGTCGGCCCTTCGAACTTCTTGCGGAAAAAAATGAAATGACCGCATACTGTCATTCGGGCTTCTGGTCTCCTATGGATACGCTAAAGGACAAGGAATATCTGGAAGAACTGTGGCTGTCAGGACAGGCTCCCTGGAAGGCATGAAATGCGGCGCCTTGTTTTCGAAAAGGCTGTCCAGGTAAGGATGTCCTGTACTCGTGGCAAAATGTAAATTTAGGATAAGGAGATTTTTATGAGTATTTTCAGCAAACATTTCCCTTTGGGGCTCGGTACGTCCAGGCTCCCGGTTTCGGGGCCGGGTGATACTGATGGTATCGAAAATTCAATACAGCTGGTACATAAAGCTCTGGAACTTGGGATTTCATATATAGATGTTGGCTATAATTATTCCGCGGGGATGGCTCCTCTTGTGTTAAAAGAGGTATTTCAGAATACAGTCCGACCTTTTTCCGTGACAGCAAAAGTGATGTATGGGCAGGATAAGACAGCGGATGATGCCCGCAGACGCATAGAACAGCATTTGAAAACGATGGGATTGGAAAAAGTACAGTATTTTACATGCTGGAGTATCTGGAATTATGATATCTTTGAGAATATCATGAAAAAAGGCGGAATCTATGAGGGGGCTCTAAAACTGAAAGACGAAGGACTGGTTGAGCATATCTGCTGCTCCCTCCATGCTTCTCCGGAAGAAATCCAGAAAATCGCTGAAAGTAAAGTATTTGAGGGGATCACGATTTCTTATTCCTTGCTCAATGCCGTAAATATGCGCCCGGTTTTAGATACAGCATATGCAAATGATATTGGTGTTGCGGTCATGAATCCTCTGGGCGGCGGTGTGATAGCCCGGAATCAGGACTATTTTTCCTTTGCCTGCAGCGGCAACGATGAAAGCAGCACCGTTCATGCGGCTTTACGCTTCGTTAAAGCACACCCCGCCGTGGATATTGTGCTGGGTGGCGTAAATAGTATGGAGGAATTAAAAGACAGCCTGGGCGTTTTTTCCCGTCCGGATCCAGAGACGGCGAAAGAGAGACTGGAACGGGTTATGGGCAGTATTTCAGGTCTGACAGGCTTCTGTACAGGCTGCAAGTACTGCGAAGGATGTCCCCAGGGTATTCCTACATCTGCAATTATGCAGGCACGGAATACATTTTTATTTGAACCGCCAGCTATTTATAACCGCAAAGGCCCGGAAGAATTGCTTTACAATATCCATATGTTCCGTTCTCTGTTCCATGAAGAAGGCTGGATTCCTGAAACATCAGAAAATCCATGCCTAAAATGTAAGAAATGTGAGAAACTGTGTACACAGAAGTTGGAAATTATAGATGCGGTAGCAGATACGTACCGTCGCGCGGGACAGACTTATTTTACAAAAGAGGCTCATAAGGAAAGGCTGCGAGACCTTTTATATCAAAAAGACTACCGGCACGTCGGGTTATATCCGAACGGGGGGTTCGCCAATCTGATCATCCAGCTTTATGAAGAGTTTTTTGGGGAAGCAGAATTCAAATGGCTGTATTTTAACAGCAATCCCAAGATGTGGGGACAGATAGTAGATAAAAGTATAGTACACGGACCCGGTGAGATTCCCGAACTGCGACCGGATTTCATATTAATCTGCTCTTATTCATATGATAATGAAATTTTAGAAAGCCTGCGTCAATATGAAAAATATGGGGTAAGACTTGAAAAACTGCATAGGGACGGCGAAGTACCGTGGGTATTTTGAACTGAGGAGTCAGTGGGGTGTTATAGGCACATGGCATTTTATGCCTATAACACCCTTGTCCCCTTTTTAACATGGCTTATGAAAAATCACTATAGATATCCATATTCTTCTTCGATAATCTCTGCTATTCTTTCCGTCTCCCGTACAGTTCTTCCTGTGGTTTTTACAACAACACCATATCCTTTACCTGATACCAGTTCCTGGATCTGACAGCAGGCTGAACGAAAACAGGGCGGGTATCCCGGCATTTTCCAAAATATGCCGCGATCATATTCACTGCTACAGACCCTCCAAAGCGGTGCGGACGGGTGATGCATTTGTAATTATTCTGTTTGCCGCAGCACCTCAATCCTGCACTGATGTTCCTTCGTCTCTTTGTCATAATTCACCCCGACCAGTAAGATATCTCCGGTATACCCTTTCACCCAGTCCGCATACCCTTTTTTCTTGATCTGCGCAATTGCCCCTTCCGCGGACTGATCCCATTTCAGCTCCACCACCAGCGCCGGTACATTCCTCTCCCGTTTCGGCAGGTAGACCACGTCTGCAAAGCCTTTTCCGGACGGCAGTTCCATGATGGGATTCATGTAGTGGGCTTTCGCGCTGTAATAGGCCATCAGGATGACACAGGTAAGCGAATTTTCATCATTATATTTCAGCATGGATGCCGTTTCGTTGTGGATGGCGGCAATTCCATCTGCGACCGCATTTTCATCACGATTCCAGGTGGCCCGGAGCAATTCCTCCGAATGGTCCAGTGACTGTATCAGGCCGCCCCAGCCTCCGACCTTGACTGCGCGCATGAATTCCTGGGTAATCTCCTGATTTGGGATCGACACGGTTTCATTCTTTTTATCATAAGTCAGGTAGCCAAGATGGACAAGGAGCGTGAGTACATCATCCTTGATCTGAAAGGTTGTCATATCATTCTGAAATGTGGACGGATCAATCTTGCAGCGTCCTCCGCCCAGCATTTTAATAACCGCTTCTTTGAGACCGTCAAAGTTCATGCTAATATAAATTTTCAACGCCTCATAGGTCTCGGTTCCTGTCCAATAGCTCTGGAATTCCTTCCACATCAGCACATCAGCCACAGATTTTGGATTGTAGATATGGAGATTGCCGAGACGGTAACCGTCATACCATGTCTGCATTTCGGCATAATCCACCTCATGCTGTA
>CATLCV010000061.1 GCA_949893755.1 uncultured Lachnospiraceae bacterium
AGGGAACAGGCGGCCATGGAAAATATCCAGGCTGCGATGGGGTCCGGCCTGTGGAGTATCGAGTTCAACGAGCAGGCAGAGATCACGTCGTGCAATTGGTCGGAAAAATTCCGAAGCATGCTGGGATATCACAGCGAAGCCGAGTTCCCGAACAGGCTGGAATCCTGGTCGGATCTGCTCCATGAAGAGGATAAGGAACGGTCCGTTGATGAGTTTTGGGAAACTGTAAAAGATTATACCAACGAAAAGACCTATGATGTGGAGTACCGCCTTCTGACCCGCCATGCAGGGTGGAGATGGTTTCATGCGGCCGGCCGGCTGTCCCGGCGGGAGGACGGCTCTCCGATCTCGTTTGTAGGGCTTTTTCTCGATATTGATGATGAGAAAAAAATGGAAGAGCGGCTGGAGAAGCAGACCGTCGATCTTCAGGACGCGCTTGCCGCGGCGCAGCATGCAAACCGGGCAAAGACCACATTTCTCAATAATATGTCCCACGATATCCGGACGCCGATGAACGCCATCATCGGATTTACGTCCCTTGCCGCGGCACATATTGACAACACCGAGCAGGTTCAGGATTATCTGTCCAAGATCACCACCTCCAGCAACCATTTGCTGAGCCTGATCAATGACGTCCTGGATATGAGCCGGATCGAGAGCGGAAAGGTCAAGATCGAGGAAAAGGAAACTTCTCTTCCGGAGATCATGCACGACCTGAAAACCATCGTACAGGCAGATATTACATCCAAGCAGCTTGAATTTTACATTGATACCGCGGATGTGGTCAATGAGCATGTTCTGTGCGACAAGCTCCGGCTGAACCAGGTTCTTCTGAACCTTCTGAGCAATGCCATGAAATTCACGAAGCCCGGCGGTATCGTGAGCGTCCGTATCCTGCAGAAGGGAAATGCACCCGAGGGATGCGCGTGCTACGAGTTCCAGGTCAAGGATACCGGGATCGGGATGAGCAGAGAATTTCTGGAGCATGTATTTGAGCCGTTTGAGCGGGAGCAGACGAGTACGGTCAGCGGAATCCAGGGCACCGGCCTCGGCATGGCCATCACGAAAAATATTGTGGATATGATGGGCGGGACGATTTCCGTGGACAGCGAGGTGGGAAAAGGATCCACCTTCTATGTGGACCTGCAGTTCAAGATCTGCTCCGGCCCCGTCAGACAGGAGATCATTCCGGAGCTGAACGGCCTTCGCGCGCTTGTGGTTGACGATGATTTCAATACCTGTTCCAGCGTGACCAAGATGCTGGCAACTATCGGCATGCGTCCGGACTGGACCACCTCCGGCAAGGAGGCCGTGCTCCGCACCCGGCTGGCAGAGGAGCAGAATGACGTGTACTCCGCCTACATCATCGACTGGCTGATGCCGGACATGAACGGAATCGAGGTTGTGCGCCGGATCCGCGGTATTATCGGCGAGGAGACCCCGATCATCATCCTGACCGCTTACGACTGGTCGGATATTGAGGAAGAAGCAAGAAACGCGGGCGTCACTGCCTTCTGCTCCAAGCCGATCTTCCTGTCCGAGCTTCGGGAGGTCCTGGAGTCGCCGTTTACAAACCGGGATGCCGAAGACGCGGCTCCGGAAGAAACGATTTCCTTCGAAGGAAAGAAGATCCTGCTGGTAGAGGACAACGAACTGAATCAGGAGATCGCTGTGGAGATTCTGCAGGAAGCGGGCTTTGTTATGGATGTGGCCGACGACGGCGCAGTGGCGGTTGAAAAGATGAAGTCAGCCGAACCCGGCCGGTACGACCTGATCCTGATGGATATCCAGATGCCGATCATGGACGGGTACGAGGCCACCAGGCAGATCCGCGGGCTGGAAGCTCCGGAGATTGCCGGGATCCCGATCATTGCAATGACGGCGAATGCATTTGAAGAAGATAAGAAGGCCGCAGTGGATGCCGGGATGAACGGGCATATCGCGAAGCCGATCGATGTACCGACGCTGCTGGAGGTGCTGGGGGAGGTATTGAAGTAGAAGATTGAGGAGGTGCTGTGCGGGGGGAGAATCCCCCCAAACAGCAATTCTGATTTTATCGAATTGTCAAAACCAAAATCTGCCTTGGCTATGCGGGGATATATTTTTTTGAGGCTTCCTCTAAAAGCTTGAAATCACAGGAGGCATAAATTAATCCTTTATCGGTTCCGGAAATGACAGAAGAGTATGTTTCTAAAGCCATTTTTTTGATTTCATCGGATATGGTGTTGCAGAAAACCCATTGCCTACGTAAAAACTCTTTACGGGCAGGGGGCTCCTTATTAAAATCTCGTTTGGATATGTATTCATCCTTTATTGGAAACATGTAGTTGAAACGTAATGAGCCTTTAATTTGATTAAAACGATCATCTTCTAATTTGATTAAGATATTATTGTTCTGCTTTTTCTTGTAAGAAGAAATGGGAACGTAATATTTAAACTCATTAATTTCTAATACTACGCCACAGACCATTTTCTGCCTGTTCCCATACTCGATATCCGGAATTCTGGTAAAACCGCGTTTGGAGATTTCTGCATCTTTCAAATGCTTTACATAAGCAATATCTACATCGTAAAAAAATAAATTCATTGATCCTCCTAAAAAATAATGGATAAGGAAAGAATCCTTACCCATTCATCATAATTCGCCCTTCATGGTGGCGGAACACCAAATATAATTCACCTTTAAGGTAGTGGGACACCTAAGAGTTTCCTCTTATCTCTATCATATAAGCTGCATACAATTTTGTCAAGCTGAAAATTCAGTAACGCTTCAGCGCATCAGAAAGGAAAACGACCCAAATGAACCAGGACATCTTATATTTTTTCGACACCCACCCCGGCGCCCTGCCCTTGTACGAGCTTTTCGAACAAAGGCTTCTCTCCGAGATCGAAAACGTAAACATCAAAGTACAAAAAACACAAATATCTTTTTCGAATAAGTACAATTTTGCCTTCGTCTCTTTCCTTCCCGTCCGGAAGGCAAAGGAGCGTCCAAAGGACTATATCGTGATCACCTTCGGCCTGGGCTATCGTGCAGAATCCCCGCGGATCGACGTTGCTTCGGAGCCCTATCCGAACCGCTGGACGCATCACGTCCTCATTTCCAATCCGGAGGAGATCGACGAGGAGCTGATGGGCTGGGTGAAGGAAGCTGCTGCTTTTTCCGCCAGCAAGCGCCGTGGAAAATAGAAACAAATATGAATCAAGGATTTGGAGATTTTGCTCGAATGTATCAAAACAGTTTCGGTCCTGCCTGGTAGCAGATTCGAAACAAAAGTGAAATAGAAGCGGAGGCGAATGGATTATGAAATCAGAACAAAGTTATGGACTCAATCGTGACACGATCAAGTATATTGCAATGTTCACGATGCTGCTGAACCATATTTCTTCTATTTTTTTAGATCACGGGACATTTCTTGCGGAGCTGTTTCAGGATGTGGGCTATTTTACAGCGCCAGTTATGTGCTGGTTTTTAGTAGAGGGATATCAATACACCCGCTCCAAAAAGAACTATGCGGTCCGGCTTTTCCTGTTTGCTCTTTTATCGGAAATCCCGTTCTGCCTTGCGTTTTCCTATGAGGGTGAGTTTCAATTCGTGGGATTGAACATGCTGTTTACATTATTCTTCTGTTTTTTGATCCTGGCAGCAGAAGAGAAAATTGCGAATTACTTTTTCAGGTGGCTCATACAGATATTGCTTGTTCTGGCTACCGTGATATGCGACTGGCCTCTCATGGCCGCGATTTATACGATCATGTTTTCCCATACGCGGCAGTCGAAGAAAAAGGCTGCGGTTTCTTTTGGTGCGGCCGCTTTGATCTTCGCAGGATTTATGTATGGAAACAACAGCTTTTCGTATCCGGCTGCCGAGGCGGTTTTACGGACATTCTGCTCCAGCCTGGGCGTGATCGCCGCCGGGGTTGTACTGCTGTGCTTTTACAATGGAAAACGTGCAGAGCGGGGACGTACATTTTCAAAATGGTTCTTTTATCTGTTTTACCCTGTGCATCTGCTGATTTTAGCGCTGATCAAGCTCTCCCTGGGTTAGGAAATGGATTCTTCTTCCGATATATTAAGTATATACGACACCACTCAGAGCCAGGAAGCCTCATCTGAAAACGCAGGCTTTCATTACTTTTGTGCCGTCCTCTTGGCGGCGGAATGGAGAACATTATGCAGAGAACGATCGACTATACTTATTTGCTGCAGCATATGCTCGGAACGCCGAAGACAAATTTGGTAAATAACATCCAGCTTTCCCAGATCAACAGCAAGTCAGTTCAGGCGCAGCTGAGGGCGGCGGGCATTGATACCAACAGCAAGCAGTACAAAGCCGTGATGAGCCAGATGATGAAGGACGGAAACGGCGCAATGTTTACCAATGTCCACGCGATCAAGAATCTGATGCGTCAGTATGACAAGAATGGCGACTGGATCGATCCGACCACAGGCCTGACCGGGCTGCTTCTGACGGATGAGAATATCAACAGCCGGAAGCGCATCATCCCCATACCGGAGAGTAGCCGGCAGGAAATGTTTGAGTCCACGAAGCGGGAATTTCTGCGGGAGAACGGTGTGCATAACGGAGACACCACAAGGCGGTCGGAGGTGTATACGAACCTGTACCGGAAGATGAAAAAGGATGACCGCCTGGCAGCAGGCTGGACCATGCAGCAGTTTGAACGCCAGTGCCACCAGACATTCGTCGCGGCGGCAAAGGCGGTGGATTCTTCCTGGACGCTTGGAAAACAGATTCCGGAGGGCGCACTGGACGGCATTACGAGGCAGGACGTGGAGAATGCCGGAAGATCTGTGAATACGAAGGCATAAGCTGTGTTAAATTATAAGGAACAGATATCGATTGTCGAAGACGATTTGAGGGGCTTGCAGATGGTTATGTGAAAGATCGGAACAGATATTATTTATTTTATGGGGGAATCGTAAAATGGAACAGATGATAAATATCGGCTTTGGAAATTATGCGAATCGTATTAAAATTGTGGCCATTATTACGCCGGATTCAGCACCAGCGAAAAGGATGATACAAAGTGGCAAGGATAATGGAACTGTAATAGATGCTACGCAAGGCCGAAAAACAAGAGCAGCAATTATTATGGAGAATCATCAGATTATTTTATCGGCCGTCCATCCAGAAACATTGGCCGTCAGGTGTGCAGATAAAATACAGAATGATACACTTTTCCAATAAAAGTGGAAGGGGATTTTTATGGAAAAAGAAAACGCTGCGTCCAAATATAAACAGATTAAAGAGGATATTGTGGATGATATATTGAGCGGCATATATGAACCGGGAGATAAAATTCCCAAGCAAAACGAATATGCTGAATTTTACAATGTCAGTCGTTTAACGGTACGCAGAGCCATTGATGATTTAGTACGTAAGGGAATTTTGAGAACAGAAAAAGGAAAGGGTACTTATGTCAGGGAAATAGCAAAAAAGGCATACAGTTACCGTAGATTAGCAGGCTTTAGTTCCAATGTAATTTCCAACGAAATAAAAGTACATTCCAAAGTAATCAATATATCTGAGATCAAAGCGGATGTATCGCTGGCAAAGTATCTGCAGATTGAGAAGGGGAAAGCAGTAGTAGTTATCGAAAGATTAAGATATGGCAATGACACCTGTGTAGCATATCAGAAGTCATATTTTTCGAAAGCGCGTGTACAGTCTATTGACTTTGAAAAAGAAAATCTGAATGAAAATTCATTATATGATGTTCTCCGCAGAGAAGCAGGCATTGAAATGTGTTATCTGGATGAACACTTCCGTGCAATAAGGGCAAATAAACAGATTTCAGGATATTTTAAGATTGAAGAGGGTGATCCAATCTTATATGTGAAGCGCATTGCGTATGATCTGAATAATGTTCCAATTGAATATGGAAAAAATTACGAAAGTTCGGACGTCAATGGGGTTTGGGTCAGATCTATCAGCATATAGGGCTTTTGGAATGTAAAAACAGGAGTGAGAAGCTTGGTTAAAGCTTTTAGCTCCTGTTTTTTGCTGCCTGTGTAAAGAATAAATCTGCTGGTAGCAGATCTTTTCTTCGAAAGTTTTATATGGCGCATTAAAAAAATGAAATGATATAAAAAAGTGAGAAAAAGTGAGAAAAACATATGATTTAATTGTATTATCATGGCTCTTTTCGCTTATAACGGATTTGCAATTTGCTGATTTAAGTAATATTTGCTATAATTCCGTCATTGAAGAAAACTTATTTGAACAAAGTGACAATAGAAGATGGAGGAGAATGATGGAATTAAAAGCAAAAATTCTGGGGAGCCTATTTGGAGCAGCGTTGGGGGATACAATGGGTGCACCGACGGAATTGAGAACAAAAGAATTGATAAAACAAAAATTTGGCGGGGAAGTCCGGAATATTTTGACGCCTCCGGATGATACATTTGCACGAGGATCCGATGCAGGTATGGTTACAGATGATTTCAGTCTTATTTATTACACAGTGAGAGCGATTCTTGACAACGGGGGCATAATTGATGAGTCATCCGCAAACCAGGCGATTTTGAATTGGGCTGGGGACGAAAGATATTATAATAAATATGTTGGTCCTACAACGAGAGCTGCCGTAGAACGAATCAAAGGAATTGTCGGAGAAAATCCGTATTCATTTATTTGCTGTGATAATGCAAAAGCATCCAACGGATCCGCAATGAAAATTTCACCGGCAGGCCTGTTTCATCCGGGAAATATTGGGAAGGCGGTTCATGACGCAATCACCATCTGCCGCCCAACGCACAATAATAATTTGTCTATCGAGGGAGCATGTGCAATCGCGGCGGCGGTAAGTGAGTCACTGAAAAAGGAGAGCACAATCTATACGATCATCCAGGCAGGTCTCGAAGGTGCAAGGATGGGGGCAGAACAGTGCAAAGGCACATGTGCCGTTTTGGCGGGACCCAGTGTTGAAAAAAGAATAAAGCTGGCCGTACGGATTGGTCTTACTGCAAACAGCCTGGATGAAGCAACCACAGAAATAGCGGATGTGGTAGGGAGTGGATTACATATATCGGAAGCGGTACCTTCAGTATTTGGAATTATTGTTTCTTCGAAAGGTAATTTTATGGATGCGATTATTGCCGCAGTTAACATTGGGTCAGATACGGATACGATCGCATCTATGACAGGAGCTGTATTAGGCGGTTTCTGCGGGATTGACGCAATCCCTGCATCCTACTGCGAACTGATAGAAAAAGTAAATCATTTTAACCTTTACTCAATGGCGGATGAAATACTGGAATGTATTTCAAAAGATAAGGGGGAAAGCCATAATGAAAAAGATTAAGAAGATAGAACCGTATATATATTTACTGCCTGCACTGATTTATTTTGGGATTTTTTCATTTTATCCATTTATAAAAACAATTTTTCTTACATTTTTCACCGTGGATGCAAACGGGGCGGTCAAATCTTTTGCAGGAGTATCGAATTATGTGGATGTGCTTACTGACGAATTATTTATAAAATCAATCGCGAACACGATTATTTATGTATTGCTGGCTTCTCCGGTTGCAATTATGGTTGCACTGATCCTGGCGGTTCTAGCAAATAAAAAAACAAGAACATCTGGTATTTATGAAACGATGTTTTCGCTGACTATGGCAATGTCCATGTCAGTTGCAGCAATGATTTTTAAGATTATGTATAATCCATATATCGGAATTATTAATAAATTATTGGGAACCAAAATCAACTGGTTAAATGATTCATCTTACGCAATGGTTTCACTCAGTTTTATTTCGGTCTGGATGAACATCGGCTTTAACTTCCTGTTTCTGCTTGCAGCGGTCAGAAATGTTCCAGGAGAGTTGTTAGAAAGTGCAGATATTGATGGGGCAAGCTTTGTAAAAAAGGTGATTAAAGTAATTATTCCGTTGATATCTCCCACTGTATTTTTCCTAATCTGTACTTCGCTTGCAAAAAATATTATTATGTCAGGACTTCCGATTATTTTGACAGAAGGTGGACCGGAAGGTTCTACAACCACGATGATATACTACATGTACAAGCAGGCATTTGGAAATATGAACTATAACAGGGCTTACGCGGCAGCTGTGATTACATTTATATTTACACTGATATGCATGGTTATCAGTTTTTCCTTTGAGAAGAAAGGGGTGCATTATTCATGACTGCAAATCAAAAGAAAACAGTTCAGAATGGCCTCTTTCAGATGTTATGTCTGGTAATCGGTTTCCTGACAATCATGCCAATTTTATATGCTTTGAGTATTTCTTTTATGGATCAGCGGGAAATTCTTGACAAAGGATGGCATCTGCTGCCGAATAAAATACAATGGGATAACTATAAAGAAGCATTGAGGCTGACCCCTTTATTTAGGTATATGTGGAATTCACTGATATTGGCAGGTGTATCGAGTCTGGTCAGGGTGATCGTTGCCAGCCTAGCAGCCTTTGCATTTGCATTTTTTCAATTCAAAGGCAAAAAAATATTATTTATGCTCTGCATGGCAACCATGATGATTCCAGGCGATGTGGTTTTAATTACAAATTATAAGACAGTTGCCAATTGGGGATTAACAGATACGTACGCCGGTATGATGGCAATGTTTCTTGTTTCAGTGATGAATATATTTATGTTCCGGCAGTATTACCTTTCTTTTTCAAAAGAAATTTTTGAAGCAGCAAAGGTAGATGGCTGCAGTAATATCAGATTTTTTGTAAAGATTTTATTTCCATTATCAAAACCGACAATCGCAACAGTATATATTTCCTCGTTTGTAAACACGTGGAATACATATCTGTGGCCGATGCTTGTTACAAACGATGACAAAATGAGAACGGTTCAGGTTGGTGTAACAATGTTAAATTCAAAAGACGGGGGCACTATTTATGGGCCGATCATGGCTGCGTCAGTAATCGTATTGATTCCGACAATTATAGTATTTGTTGTGTTTAGAAAACAGATTGCAGGCGGCATGATGTCAGGTTCCGTAAAAGGCTGATAGAAGAGGAGGAAGAAAGATGAGATTAAAAAAAGTAAGCGCATTATTCATGGCAGCAGTAATCATGGGAAGCACAATGGCAGGATGCGGAAAAGCTGAAACAGAGGAATCGAAGGACAGCAGAGATATTGAAATCAGTTTTTGGCATCATATGGAGGGCACAAATGCAGAGGCATTGGAGACGGTATGCAGCAATTTTAATGAAACCCTTGGAAAAGAATATGGAATCAATGTAATACCGAGCTTTCAGGGAACAAACACGGCTGAAAAATTAAATACCCTGGCACAGGCCGGAGATTGGGGAAACTATCCTGATTTATGCCAGGTGGCAAGCGCCGGGATTCCCGCAATATCAGAATATGAAATTTTTGTTTCTCCGGAAGATATGTATGAGAAAGGGGAAGACATCATTCTGGAAAGAGATTCAATTATAGAGAATAATGCCCGGACTTTTACGTATAAAGACGAATTATGTGCTATGCCGTTCAGCAATTCTACGATTTTATTGTACTATAACAAAAATCTGCTGGATGAAGCGGGACTGAATCCGGAAACCGCATTCGGAACTATTGAAGAGATGGCCGAGAGCATCAAAAAACTTACCAAAAAAGACGGAGATGAAGTAACGACATATGGGCTGAATACACAAGTTAAGAGGTATCAGTTAGTGAACTGGGTCGGCGGCCAGGGCGATTTTAACTTTATCGGTGACCATGAAGGCGGACGTTCCGATATGATGACTAAGTTTACGTTCGGTGAAGACGGAACTCTGATGAATTTCCTTGACGAATGGGAAAAAGTGATTAATACGGGGGGATATAAAGCGATAGAAGACAATATAAATGAAGAATTTGCGATGGAAATTTCTGCTATGGCGATCATGTCATCTGCACGCATTATGAAATTGGACGGATTGATTGGCGATAGTTTTGAATGGGGAACTGCCCCGCTTCCTAAAGTATCAGAAGATGATAAAGGAGGTACGGCAGTCGGCGGTTCCGGTGTTGTGATGTTCGATAAAGGGGATGAGGAAGAACTGAGAGCAGCATGGATCTTCCAGCAGTATCTTGGCGGGGAAGATGCGCAGTATGATTTTTGCACTGCCAGCGGTTATATTCCAATGAATAAGGATTTATATGAAACTGAAAAAATGAAATCATATATGAAAGAGAATGAACAGATTGTGGCAGCTGTAGACCAACTGATGAACTCCAACCCAAATGTTCAGGAGCCGTTTGATATTGTGACCGGAGATGTAAATACTATCATCGATGAGGAAATGTCAGCATTTGCAGCCGGAAAGCAGGATAAACAGACTACACATGACAATATTGTAGAAAAATGCAATGCTAAAGTGGCGGAATATGTAGGTGTGAATCAGTAATCAAAGTGTTTGTGAAGAGGAGTGGCGGAAGTATGATTAAATTGGTTGTTACGGATGTTGACAGAACGATTGTAGATAAAGATGAGGTACTGCAGGAGGAATTTATCAATTATGTGAAAAATTTAAAAGAGCAGGGGATTTACTATACGGTTGCCACGGGCAGAGCGGCCAGCCTTGTAAAAGATTACATCGATAAAATGCAGATTGGGATTCCATATATTGCCTGTAATGGAGGGACAATTGTAGATAATGGCAGGGTAATCATGCAGAAAACCATTCCTCTTAAGGATTTAAGACAGATTTTTAATGTGGCTGATAAAATGGGGATGTCACTTATGTACTCAGTCAATGGAGTAGAATATGCATATAGGGAGACTCCCTACGTATTGGAGCAGCAAAGACTCTATGGGCGTTATGAAAATCCGAGACCGATTTCAGAAGAGGAATGGGAGGGGATGTCGGTAGACAAAGTGATTGTTATGGCTGCTGTGCGCGACGGAAGTATTGGAGTGATTGAAGATTTATGCAAAGTTCTGCCGGAAGCTTTTTGGTACAAACGTTACGCGGATAAAGCGATTGATATACTACATTCTGAATCCAAAAAAGAATGTGGGGTAAAAGAATTGGCAAAATTGATGGATATTTCTCTGGATGAAATCCTCTTTGCGGGTGATGACCTGAATGATGTGCAGATCATCCGGCAGGCAGGTGTAGGAGTCGCGGTAGGAAATGCGCAGCAGCCTGCAAAAGATGCGGCAGACTATATTGCAAAAGAAAATTGCTGGCTGGGGGTGATGGAAGCCGTTGACAAGTTTACCGGCAGGAATGGGATGAGGGCTGCGCTGGATAACTCTCTGCGACGTCAGTCGTATAGTCTCCCATGTCTTTTGGAAGAACAGTTTGATGATCTGAAAAAGCAGATTGATTTACTTTTTACAAAGGAAGAATTAAAGGAATTTGACCAGATTATTTTAACAGGCTGCGGAGATTCTTACGCCGCTGGCTTAACTCTGCGCTATGAGTTGGAAAAATTAACAGGAATTACGACAGAACTGGTTACGGCAATTGACTTTAGCCGATACTATAATAAAAAAAGGCTCTCTGAAAAAACATTGGTTATTATCATCAGTATATCCGGCAATGGTGCCCGGATTACGGAAGCTGTAAAAAAAGCCGGAAAGTCAGGTGCAATGACACTTGCTGTTACCAGAAACAGGAAGTCAGATATCGGAGATGCCGCGGATAAAGTTTTAGAACTACATATATCACGGTTTGAAAATGGACCGGGGAACAGGAATTATTTCGTATCTCTGTTGGCGCTTATTCTATTTGGAATTCGTACAGGGTATGTAAGGAAAATGATTTCAGATGAAGAAATGAAAAAATTTTATGATGAAATCCACAGACAGGGAAAGGTTTTAGAAAGTCTATTGCCGAAAATTGACGCGGGGTTATTCGAACTTGCGAAGGAGTGGAAGGATAAAAAGGGATTCGACTTTGTGGGAAGCGGCATGGATTATGGAAGTGCATGGTTCAGTCATGCTAAAATTATAGAGATTACAGGTGCATTCGCAATGCATATTAATTCTGAAGAATGGTTCCACATGAATAATTTTGTGAAATCTATCAGTGACTGCGGGACAATTATGCTTGCGTCCACACAGTCTCCCGGATTCAGCAGAACGAAAGAGGCTGTGAAATATGCGGCACGGATCGGAAGGCCGCTGTGTGTAATTACAGATGGCGGCAGAGAGGATTTTGACGCGGAGGCCTGTTATATACAAATCCCGACTTCCAATTTTATGCCTGCAATGTCTTTAGTGCAGTATGTACCTGTATGCATACTGGCCGGCTATATGGGGGCAATGCTTGGGGAAAGAAACTGCAGGGGTTGTCTTGGACCATGGAAATTTGCGGCAGGCGGAAAATATATACGCAATAGTGAGATGACAGAATACGATGAATAGCAGGATGGGAGAACAGGAATGCAGTTAGGAACATCAACGAATTTAATTTGTTTCAGACCGGATGGAACGAGGTTTAATCTGTGTAAAACTTTAGAATTGGCATCCCAGGGTGGCTTTAAGGTGTTTGATCTGAACTTTTATGACTGGTCGCTTCCGGGCTCCGTATTTTTAACGGATGGATGGAGGAGATGGATTGAAGATATCGCAGAGAAGGCGAACGAACTTGGAGTGAAATTCGGGCAATGCCATGCATATTTCTACAATTTTTTAAATCCATTCATGAAAGCGGAAGAAAAACAATATCATTGGAGACTCCAGCAGCGATCTCTAGAATGCTGTAAGATCTTGGGCGCCCATACCTGCGTGCTTCACCCGGAGACAGACAGGACCGGAGTGGAAATGAGCAGGGCTTCCTTAAATGCAAATCTGGAATATTATAAACCGATTGCCGAGCAGTTAGAAGGTATGAATATGCGTCTTGCCATTGAAAATATGTGTGATTATGGAATTGCCCCAAAGCGTAAATTTTGTGCATATCCGGACGAACTTGTTGATTTTGTAAAGAGATTTGAAAGCGATTATGTAGGAATATGCTGGGACTTTGAACATGCCGATATTATGCAGCAGAACCAGAAGGAAAGTCTGAAGTATATAGGCAAATTTCTGTTTGCGACACATGTCTCGGACACATACAGCAAAAAAGACAACAGGTTTATGCATGTTCTTCCGATGACAGCGACGATCCACTGGGAAGAAATTATGGAAACATTGGCCGAAATTCATTATGAAGGGGATTTCTGTTATGAAGTGCATAATTATATCAACCGTCTTCCGGATCAGGTAATCCCGGTTGCAGTCAGACTGGCATACGAAATTGGAGAATATTTGATGGATTGCTACAAGGGAGCAGTGAGGAACTGTCAATCATAGCTCAGCGGAATATCTGGATTGCGCTCCGTGGAGGGATTCTGTCTGCACAGGAATATAGGAGGAAATTATTTTGAAGGAATTGCTGTTTTGGAATCTGACGGAGTTTGAATATTGTGTCCTGTTTAAACTGTTTTTAGCAGCCATTTGCGGAGCAATCATCGGGTTTGAAAGAGAAATGAGAGGGCGTCCAGCCGGATTAAAGACTTTTTCGCTTGTATGTCTGGGCTCTACGTTGATCATGGTGACAAATGACTATATTTTCAGATATGTAACAGGATGCACCGGGGATATTGCAAGGATGGCCGCGCAGGTGGTAAGCGGTATTGGTTTTTTAGGTGCGGGTTCGATCATGGTTACGGGGCATAATCAGATTACAGGTTTAACCACTGCGGCGGCACTTTGGGTAACAGCGGCATTAGGAATCGCTATCGGGTCAGGTTTTTATTTTGGAGCCTTGTCAGGTCTGGCATTTATCTATGCCGCTTCTTTGTTTTTTCGATATCTGGATAAAAAAATTGTAGAGCGGTCAAGGATAATGAAGATATATGTAGAAGGAAAAAATGAGATATTTATGTTAAGACTTGTCGATTATTTTAATCAAAATAATATCAGAGTATTGGCTTTGCAAAGAAAATCCGAAAATAAATGGTATGCGGACGACACCTGCGCAACGATTGAACTGGATTTTGGAAGAAGATTATTACATAAAGAACTGCTGGAAGGAATAAGAAAAATTGAGGATCTAAGGTATGTAGAAGAAATATAGTCAGATAGATTTGAATCAGGATCCACTAATGGCCAATGAAGTTGCCCATTCACATCAAAATTCCTCCCGTTCAGTCAATCGGCTTGTATCCGTATCTTATTTTCATTATAATAAATAGAACCCCCATGGGAATATTCATAATGCGTACAAAAAAGCGGAGGTATTTTCCAATGATCCGAATTGCGATCTGCGAGGACGAGCAGGCTCTGTCAGCCCGGCTGTCCGGCTGGGTATCATCGATATTAGACAGACATTCCATAGCGTATAGCATAGAAACCTACCAAAACGGCAATGCCCTTCTGGCGCGGGAGCCCTATGACATCCTGCTGCTGGATATCGAGATGGAACCCATGAACGGCCTGGAGCTGGCAGGGAAGCTGCGCGCGCGGGGGGATGAGAGCCGCCTGGTATTCATCACGGCGCACGCACAGTACGCGGTTGACGCATATGACGTGCATCCGTTTCATTATCTGATAAAACCTGTAGACATCGAAAAGCTGGAGAAGATACTCCTGCAGCTTCACGCTTCTCTGTGCGAAGAGCGCAGCCGCGCGGTCATCGTCCGCCAGGGAACGGCGGTCCGGCGGGTGCCCCTGGAGCAGATCCTGTATTTAGAAGTCCTGGACCGAAAAATCTATCTGCACACTTCGGAAGAGACCGTTCCGTTTTACGGAAAGCTGGAGGATCTGGAACCCGCGCTGACCAGTCCGGCGCCGGCACCCGGCTACGCAGCCCCTGCGATGCACGTTTTCTCACAGGCCGCCGCAGCTCCGGCTCTCCCCGGCACATTTTTCCGATGCCATCGCAGCTATATTGTAAATCTGCGCCATGTCCAATATTATAATAAAAACGAGATCCGCCTGGACAACGAGGACCGTATCCCCTTATCCAAACGCAGATACAAATCCTTCGGCCTGGCGTTTATGCATTATTTAAAAGAAAGCGGTGATGTACTTTGAGCGCATGGATCTGGCCTCTCATCCGGACATACTCATTAGGGCTGCTGGATATATTTCTGGAATACCGTTTCCTGAAAAATATGTTCGGCGCGAAATACCGTTTTACATTCGTATGGCTTTACCTGGGTTCATTCCTATACGGGCATGTGAATCAGACCTTTGTACTGGCGGGCACCACACTGGAAAATTTTATTTACCTTTCCCTCTGCGGGCTTGTGCTGAACATGCTGCTGTTCCATGGAAATACGGTCAAAAAGATTTTTTTCACGATATGGATGTACTGTGCGCCGGAGCTGGCATTCTGCGCCGTTTTCCCATTGTTTCATGCGGCGGCGGTGATAAACGGAGCCGGGTATTGCTCGGACGCGGCATTGGATCTTGCGGGCTTTGCCGCCCGCCTGGTGCAGTACGCGATGATGGAAATCCTGCTGCGGAGGATCCACCTGCTCCGCCGGGATTTTTCAGAGCGGGACGCTTGTTACCTCATGTATATCATCCTATTCATCTATGCGTCGGTGATTATGATGCTCAATATATTTACCGGAATCGGGGACTGGAAGGAAGGAACCCTTTTACCAACAGCGGTATGCTGCAGCCTGATCGCCGCGGCTGGGACAGGGCTTCACCTGTTCTGCGTTATTATGCTGGAACGCCGCCTTCTGGAGCGGCTGGCACAGCAGCAATATGAAATGCTGAGCCGGCATCTGGAGACCTCCGGAGAACAATACGACCAGATGATCAAAATGAGGCACGACATGAAAAATCATGGACTGTGCCTTGCGCAGCTTCTGGAAGACGGAAAAGCAGAGGAAGCGCTGCATTATCTCACGGAGCTGGATATCCAGATGGAGGAGGGAGAAGCCTTGGTGCGGACCGGATCCGTTTATGCGGACGCGCTGCTGAATCCCAAATACAGGCAGGCAAAAAAGCTGGGGATCGACATTACCATTCAGATGTCTGTGCCTGGAGAGGCGCAGATCCGGGCCGCGGATCTCTGCTGTATTCTGGCAAATGCACTGGATAACGCGGTGGAAGCCTGCCAGCGCGGGATCCAGGCGGGAGCGCCTGCCGGATGGATCCGGATGCGCTCGCAGATGCACCCCAACTACTGGGTCCTGGAGATCCGCAACAGCATCCACGAACCGGTTCCTGTGGAGCACGGAAAAATACGGTCCTCCAAGCGGCTGCATTCCACGCACAGGCCGGTGTACGGGGTGGGCCTGCAGAATATCAGGGAGGCCGTGGAGCGGTATGAGGGCGTGATGGAAGTAGAGAGCGGGACAGAATTTTCGCTGAATATCATGCTGCCTGTGTAACGGCGAAAGCTTTTACCTGCTCCAGGCAGCTTTCCCTATACGATAGTAATAAAAAAAGAGGGCCCGCAGGTCCTCTCTCGGTCTCAGTCCTCGCGAGTATCTGAAACCTAATCGCTGATTGTATTTTACTACTCAGCCTATGCTCTGTCAAGAACAAACTGCATTTTGCATATGATCTTGAACATCTTGAACATGAGTGAAATGGCTGTGAATAGTTACAATCAATGATCAGTATATGTGTTAAAGATAGTAATATTCATGTTTCAAAATGTTTTTCTGCCATAAATTTATCTTTTCCCATGTCAGGTCAATCCATCTCACTGCCCCGCTACCTCATTCAGAAATGTCTGTACAAACGGCAGCGCCGCCCCAATCGTGACATTATGCCTGGGCATTTTGCTGATCCGGATAAAATCCTGCGTCTCAGTAAAGGGGGTCAGCTCCCGGATCTGCTCATACAGAAATGAAATATCCTCTTCACACAGGTATGGGGCGAGATCACCTCCCAGGATAAAGTTCGTGTCGTAGACAAGGTGGACCAGATTGATTGCCCTGGCAAGGTTTGTAAGAAATACATTCCATCGGTCTGCAAAGGAAGGCTCCTTGCGCCGCACCTTTTCAAAAAAATCATCTGGCGTTTCATTTTTATTCAGCAGTACATGTAAAGAACAAAGCGTTTCCATGCATCCGTACTTTCCGCAGTAGCAAAGATCCCCTCCCTCCGGAATCATCTGGATATGCTCAATCGTAGCGCTGTGGCCGTGCTTTCCTGCTATAATTTCCCCTTTGCTGATGATAGATGCCCCAAGATGCTTGCACAGGGAAAAATAAAATGCATCCGTAAGCTCCGGTGAAACCCACATTTCAGAGACCGCTGCGCAGTATGCATCGTGGATAAACGAACAGGGATAGGGAAGGTGCCGGGAAAATTCATCCAGAGAAAGCCCTGTACAGTCCATGATCTTACCATACAGCATACTCTGTCCGTCGGGTGTAACCAGCCCCGGCATGGCAAATCCAATTCCAAGAAGCTGTGAATCCGTCACGCCCAGCGTATTCTTAAATTGCAGTATTTTATCGCATACAGACTTAAAATAAGTTTCCTTATATTCAAAAGTAATCTCATATGTTATGCGGTCGATCTGTTCGCCATATAGATTGACCGCGATCATCTTCACTTCTTTTTTATGAATCTCCACACCAATACTGATCCGATAATCGGCAACGACCGAATAGGCAGAAGCCTTTCGTCCGACGTATTCGGTATCAATCTGGCCGCATTTCGTGATCATTCCTTCCTGCTCCAGTACATTCAGGTTGGCCGTGACCGTTGGCCGGCTCAGCCGCAGGTCATAGGAAATGTCCTGCTGAGATACCTTATGATTCTGATAAATATAATGATAGATCAGGCTTCGGTTGTTCTGTTTGATCTGATTGGGGGTAATGCTTTTTTTCATGATGGAACCTCTAAAAAATAAGTCTTACTAAATATAGATATAATTTGTAAATTAATTTAACAAAATAATATTATAGCATAGAATCACATGAAAAAGCTACTGTGCATCTTGCATAATTTTACGGTCAAAAAGTTGTGAATTATCACGGGTTGACATTTGGAAATTTGAGGATTATTATGTAATTACAATTTGATAAATCATTTTACAAAATTGATTAAAAGAAAAGGAGAAGGATCATGGGAATTATTGAAAAAATGAAACTGGACGGGAAAAAAGGATTTGTAACAGGAGCGGCAAGAGGGATTGGAAAGAGCACGGCAACGGCATTTGCAGAAGCAGGCGCAGACGTGGCGATCGTGGATCTGGACATTGCGGAGGCAGAAAAGACCGCAGCAGAGCTGGCGGAAAAGACAGGCCGGAAGGTCATCGCGATCCGGACAGACTGCACGGATCCGGAGCAGGTGGACGCCATGGTGGAGCAGGTCGTGAAAGATCTTGGAGGACTGGATTTCTGCCACAACAATGCGGGCATCTGCATCAACGCGCCGGCGGAGGAGATGACCTATGCGCAGTGGAGCAAGGTGATCAACATCAATCTGAACGGAATCTTCCTGACCGATATTGCGGCAGGAAAATACATGCTGGCTCATGGCGGCGGTTCTATCATCAATACGGCGTCCATGTCCGCCCATATCGTCAATGTACCTCAGCCCCAGTGTGCGTACAACGCGTCCAAGGCAGCGGTGATCCAGCTGACCAAATCCCTTGCCATTGAATGGGCGAAGCGGGGCGTGCGGGTCAACAGCATCAGCCCGGGATACATCGGGACAGAGCTGACCCTGAATTCCCCGACCCTGATCCCGCTGATCGAAAAGTGGAATGAGATGGCGCCCCTGGGAAGGATGGGAACTCCGGAAGAGCTGCAGTCCATCTGCGTATACCTGGCAGGCGACACCAGCACCTTTACAACCGGCTCTGATTTCGTGATCGACGGAGCGTTCACCTGCTTCTAAATACGAAGGAGTGATATGGATTTCCGGAAGCGGACGGCAGAACAGAAGCAGACGGGCATGCAGCACATCCGCTTCCGGAATCATATATCGGAAAGTGAGGAAAACATGGATAAAAAAGAAATGATCATCCGCGGAAAAACCGCATTGGGCATTGAACTGGGCTCTACCAGGATCAAAGGTGTCCTGATAGACCTGCAGGGAAATGTCCTTGCGGTCGGCATCCACGACTGGGAAAATTCCTTCATCGACAACATCTGGACTTACAGTCTGGAAGAGATTCACGCAGGGGTGCGAAAATGCTACAGCTCTTTGAGGAAAGCTGTAGAAGACGCATACGGTGTTGTCCCGGAGACATACGGCGCCATTGGAGTCAGCGCCATGATGCACGGGTACATGGCACTGGATAAGGACGGTAATCAGATCGCGCCCTTCCAGACCTGGAGAAATACCAATACACAGCAGGCGGCGGACGAGCTGACAGAGCTGTTTGATTTTAACATCCCGCTTCGCTGGAGTGTGGCCCATCTGTACCAGAGGATCCTGGATGGAGAAGAGCATGTGAAAGCTCTGGATTATGTAGGAACCTTAAGCGCCTACATCCATTGGAAGCTGACAGGGAAAAAAGTGATCGGTATCGGCGATGCGTCCGGAATGTTCCCGATCGATTCAGATACCCGCACCTATGACGCCTCCATGGTGGAAAAATTCAATCGGCTGGTGGAGCCTTACGGGTATTCCTGGAAGCTTGAGGACATCTTCCCAAAGGTCCTCGTTGCCGGAGAAAATGCCGGAGAGCTGACAGAAGAGGGCGCCGCGTTCTTAGATGAATCCGGCAGCTTAAAGGCAGGGATCATGCTGTGCCCGCCGGAAGGAGATGCCGGAACAGGCATGACAGCGACCAACTCTGTTGCGCCCCGTACCGGAAATGTATCCGCAGGCACCAGTACATTTGCCATGATCGTATTGGAAAAGAAGCTTCGCAAAGTATACCGCGAGATTGATATGGTCACCACTCCCACCGGATTTCCCTGTGCCATGTCCCATGCGAATAACGGCACATCCGACTTAAATGCCTGGGTAGGACTGTTCGGGGAATTTGCGGAGCTGATGGGGATCCAGACAAGCACCGGAGAACTGTTTGAAAAGCTGTACACGGAATCCCTGAAAGGGGATCCGATCTGCGGCGGGCTTCTGGCCTACGGCTATTATTCCGGAGAAAATATTACCATGCTGAATGAAGGACGGCTGGCATTCCTGCGTACCGCGGAAAGCAATTTTAACCTGGCGAACTTTATGAGGGTTCATCTGTACACCTCGCTGGGAGCCGTGAAGATGGGCCTGGATATCCTGATGGAGGATGAAAAGGTCAAGGTGGAACGGATCATGGGCCACGGCGGATTTTTTAAGACAAAAGGAGTCGGCCAGCGGTATCTGGCGGCTGCCGTCAATGCTCCGGTCACGGTGATGGACACGGCCAGCGAAGGCGGCGCCTGGGGAATCGCTCTGCTGGCGGCATACCTGGCGGACAAAAGACCCGGGGAAAAGCTGGAGGATTACCTGGAAAACCGGATCTTCAAGGAATTGTCCGGAGAAACGATAGCACCGTACGCCAGGGATGTGGCAGGCTTTGAGCTCTTCATGGAGCGTTATAAAGCCGGACTCGCGATCGAGCAGTCTGCCATAGAAGTGATGGACTGGTAAATGGTTATGAAATGTAAAGGCGCGATTTTTGATATGGATGGAGTGCTCTTTGATACGGAACGGATCTATCAGGATACCTGGCAGGAGATTGCAGCGGAACGCCGGATTAAGCTCGACAGCGGTTTTGTAAAAACCATATCGGGAACCAACGGCAAAAAAATGCTGCAGGTGGTGGAAAAGTATTACCGGGTTCCCGACGGAACGGTGATCGCGGACGTATGCATGAGCCGGGTAAGGGAAAAGCTCTCTGTCCACGTTCCGGTCAAGAAGGGAGTATACGAAATCCTGCGGTTTCTAAAGGAAAAAGATATCCGGACAGCGGTTGCCAGCAGCACATCACGGCAGCAGATAGAAAAAAATCTGCAGATGACCGGAATCCGGGGGTACTTCGACGAGATCGTCAGCGGTTCGGAAGTGAAGCACGGAAAACCGGAACCGGATATCTTCCTCTGCGCCGCCGGACGGATCGGCTGCAGACCGGAAGAATGCTTTGTGTTCGAGGACAGTGAAAACGGAGTGCGTTCAGGGCATGCCGCGGGCTGTGTGACGATCATGATACCGGACCTGGTCGAACCTGAAGCAGGGATCTGCTCTTACTGTTTTAAAATATGCCGGGATTTTCAGGAAGTACAAAAAGAAATAAAAGATATGATCTGACGACGGAACAGCAGACGTGCCTGCAGCCGATCGCTTGCAGTGCGGACGGGCTGGGGCCTGCTGCTCCGGACAGACAGGATAGCTGATAGCGAAGCTATAAAAAATAAATTCACCCAGGAGGAAGAAAGTATGAAGAAAAGAATTTTGGCAATGATCGTGAGTCTGGCAATGGTTGGGACTATGCTGATGGGGTGTTCCGGCGGTTCGGAAAATGAATCCGGCGGAAGCTCAGAGGGAGGCTCCGGAGACGGAAAGTACAAGGTCGGCATTACGATCCAGTCTCTCTCAAACGCTTACTGGGCAGGCGTTATGGGCAAGCTGCAGGAGCTGCTGGATGAAAAGGGCTGGGATTATACGCTGGTGGACTGTGAAGACAACTCCGGCACCCAGGTAGGACAGATTGAGAACTTTATCACATCCGGCTGCGATCTGATCATGGTACATCCGGCTGATGCGGAGGCCGTGGAAGGTGTCTGCGGGGAAGCGCTGGACGCAGGGATCAAGGTGATGTGCTGGGATGACCCGATGGAGAATACGACAGCAAACTGGATCCTGGATAACGAAGTGCTGGGGCAGGAGATCGGCAAGACAGCGGCAGAGTTTATCAATGAGCATTTTACGGCAGACGACAAGGCAGAGGTTACGGTCATCGGATATCCTTCCACAAAGGTTCTCAAGGACAGGGCAGATGGAATTAAGAAGGGCCTGGAAGAGAACTGTGAAGATAACTATGAGATCATTGCTGAGGTAGACGGTCTGGAAGCTCCGGAAGCACAGACCAATGTGGAGACCGTTATGTCTGCGCATCCGAACGCAAATGTGTTCGTAGGAGTCGGTGCCGGCGCTATGATCGGAGCGAATGAGGCGCTTCTCGCGGAGTTCGGCAAGGGAAAGATTCCGGAGAATTATGGCGTGATCACGACAGATGTTACAGAGCAGCAGTTAAATTCCTTAAAGTCAGGGGAAGAGGCAGTCAGGGCGATCGTAGGCTTTGAAGGATCGAACCTGGATACGGCAAAGGCATGTCTGGAGATGTATGAGAAAATCCTGTCAGGGGAAGATTTCTCCTCCAATAAAAATATTGTGCGTACCATTGCCCCGATTACGGTGGACACTGTTGACAAGGTTTTAGAAGGAATGTGAGATCCTGAGGCAGTTTTTGTGAGAGCAACAGATTCATATGGAGGCGGTATCAGCCGCCTCCGAAACATATAACGGGAGAAAAATATGAGCGAAGAATATGTATTACAGTTACAGCATATAAGAAAAGAATACCCGGGTGTTGTCGCATTGAAGGATGTCACGCTGGAACTGAAAGCAGGCGAGATCCTTGCGCTGATCGGAGAAAACGGCGCGGGAAAATCCACCCTGATCAAATGCTGCTCCGGAGCAGTCATACCGACCTCCGGAAAGATCATCGTCAACGGCAAAGAATTTTCCAGCATGACCCCTCAGCTTGCGTCAGAAAACGGCATCGCGATCATATATCAGGAATTTAATAATGTAAAGGAATTGTCAGCGGCAGAGAATCTGTTCCTGGGACACCCGATTCGGAAAGGGATCATTGTCGATAAGAAGGCAATGGAAGAGGAAGCGGCCAAAGCATTTGACCAGTTACATATCAAGATCAATCCGAAGGCATTGATGAAGGACCTGACAGTCGGATATCAGCAGATGGTGGAGATCGCGAAGGCAATCCAGCAGAATGCGAGGATCCTGATCATGGATGAACCGTCTGCGCCTTTGACCAGCGCAGAGGTAGAGAGCATGTTTGAAGTGGTGGAGCTCCTGAGAAGCCAGGGCGTTTCCATTATTTATATTTCACACAGGCTGGAAGAGATCTACCGGCTCTCCGACCGGATCGTGGTCATCCGTGACGGGGAATATGTGAAGACGCTGATCACGAAGGACAGCCAGGTGGAGGAACTGATCCAATTGATGGTGGGCCGTGAATTGACGGAAACATATCCGCCCAGAGGAGACTGTATCGATCCGAATGAAGTGATACTGGAACTGAAAAATGTGACCGGAAACGGGGACAGGAATATCAGCCTGCAGCTCCATAAAGGAGAGATCCTTGGTCTGGGAGGACTGGTCGGGGCCGGGCGTACGGAGCTGGTGGAGATGATCTTCGGAGCTGTACAGAAGAAGTCGGGCCAGATGATCTATAAGGGAAAGGAGATCGACCCGAAGAGCCCGAGAGAGGCGATCGACCTTGGGATCGCGCTGGTTCCTGAGGACAGGAAGCGCCACGGCGCCATGCTCGGCGTATCGATCAAGAACAACATCAATATGCCGATCTATGAGAGAGATTCTCATCTCAGCGTCGTTGACCAGAAGAGGGAGATGAGCACTGCGGAGAAGTATCGCCAGAATATGGCGATCAAAACACCGAACCTGCATCAGCTGATCAAGAACTTAAGCGGGGGCAACCAGCAGAAGGTCATTCTGGGAAGATGGATGGCGGCGGAATCCGAACTGATCATCTTTGACGAGCCTACAAGAGGGATCGATGTAGGCGCGAAGTACGAGATCTACAAGCTGATGAATGACCTGGTGGAAAAAGAAGGAAAATCAATTATTATGATCTCATCCGAAATGGAAGAATTGATGGGGATGTCCGACAGGGTGATCGTGCTGGCAGAAGGAGAAATGACAGGCGAGCTGTCCAGGAATGAGTTCAGCCAGGAAGCGATCATGACATACGCATCCGCGGCAGCGAAATAGGAGGAAGAAACGAATGAAGGAAAATAAAGTAGCAAATATTATAAAAAGCCAGGCAATATGGGTTGTATTTATCGCACTTGTTTTAGCATTTACGGCTGCAAATGCAAGATTCATTAATCCGGCGAACCTGCTGATCATGCTGCGCCAGGTAGCGGTATGGGGAATTGCTTCCGTAGGTATGACGTTCGTGATCCTGCTGGGCGATATCGATCTGTCTACAGGCTCGATCATTACATTTGTCAATGTGCTCTGTTCCTATCTGATGGTCAACATGGGCGTGCCTATGGGACTGGCGATCATCATTACATTGGCGGCATCCACCGCGATCGGCCTGCTGAACGGCTTTATGGTATCTACGATCGGGATTCCCGCGCTGATCGCGACCTTCGCAACGCAGACCGCGTTTTCGGGAATCGCTCTGATCATCTGCGATGGACAGCCGATCAATGGATTTACGGAAGTATTTAAAGTGTTCGGGCAGGGCAAGATCGGGCCTGTGCCTGTTCCGGTCATCATCATGATCCTCTGCTTCGCGCTGGGCGCGTTTATTTTGAACAAGACCTATTTCGGACGGTATTTCTACGCGGTAGGAGGCAACATTGAGGCGGCAAGGCTTTCCGGGATCCGCACAGGAAGAGTAAAATACCTGGTATTCGCGCTGTCCGGGTTTTTCGCAGGACTGGCGGGACTTGTCCTGCTGTCACGGACAAATTCCGGTATGGGAAATGCCGGCCTGGGGTATGAGTTTAAGGTCATCACCTGCGTGGTACTGGGCGGTGTGTCCGTAGCCGGCGGTTATGGAAAGATCTCCGGAGTGGTAGCCGGAACCTTTATCATCGGCGCCCTGCAGAATGGTATGGTACTGATGAACCTCAATACCTGGATCCAGGACATCGTACTTGGAATCGTCCTCGTACTTGCTGTTGGCTTCGACTGCTGGCAGAAGAAAAAACAGGCGAATTGATACTCGGCTCAATGGAAGAATAAAGCGCGGAATGATCCGCGGAATTCATGGGGGCAAAATACCATTTGCCCCCGGCATCATAGTGTGGGAGGCAATAGATGAAAGCAGCAGTATATCACGGACCTCAGGACCTGAGGGTAGAAGAAGTTCCTGTAAGGGGGCTGAAAGAGAATGAAGTGATGATCCAGGTAAAATATTGCGGAGTATGCGGTACGGATATGCATATATTCAACGGGGACGGAGGTTCCTTTGAGGTTCATCCGCCGCTGATCCCCGGACATGAATTTTCCGGAATCGTGGCAAAGACAGGCTCTGCGGTGACATCGGTTCAGGTGGGCGACAGAGTCAGCGGCGACCCGAACGATATGTGCGGAGAATGCTATTTCTGTAAAAACGCGATGCAGCATTTCTGTACGGACAATGTTGGAGTTGGAACGACAGTTGACGGTGGATTTGCCGAATATGTGATCCTGCGTGAAAAGCAGGTATATCAGTTTTCCGAGCATCTCAGCTTTATGGAAGCCGCTATGGCTGAACCCATTTCCTGCTGTCTGCATGGAATCGACCTGTGTCATATCCGATCCGGCTGTACGGTTCTTGTTATGGGCGGAGGCCCGATTGGGATGATCATGATGCAGCTGGCCAAAAACGCGGGGGCGGCAACGGTGATCATGTCGGAGCCGGTCGCGGAAAAGAGGGAGCTGGCGCTGAAACTGGGGGCATCCAGAGTGATCAATCCGATGGAAGAAGATGTGGAGGCCGTATTGGCCGATTGTTGTAAAAATGTTGATGTTGTCATTGAATGTGTAGGCAATATCCATACACAGGCCGATGCGGTAAGATTTGCGGGAAAAGGGGCGACGGTCATGTATTTCGGGCTGGCATCGCCGGAAGCGGCCTATCCTCTGAAGCCGGATCTTGTATTTAAGAAGGAGCTGACGATCACCTCGTCGTTTATCAACCCCTATACATTTGAACGTGCGATCCAAGTTCTGGAATCAGGCACGATCGAACTGAAAAGCCTGATCACAGATATCATCCCGCTGGATCATATTGTGGATGTATTCACAAAGCCGGAGTATAGAAGAACCGGAAAGGTCATGATCCAAATAGCAGAGTAATATCCGCAGGAATGAAAAATGCATTGAGAAAATGAAGAGAAACCAGAATATTCCTTGACAACTTGCACTGCATTTGCTAGTACTGTATCCGGTTAGTTTTTAAAGTATAACCGGATACAGTCTTGCCAGTTTGATTCTTGCATCCTGTGTTTTAAACTGCCAGTTTACCTTTACACATTCCCTGTTCCGTTTTATGGTCCAG
>CATLCV010000062.1 GCA_949893755.1 uncultured Lachnospiraceae bacterium
GTCGATTGACGGCGCTGTGTGCCAGCGACACACGTTTAGCGCGGACCGAAACGGAGTGTAGACCAACGCAGTATATGAAGTTTTAGACGAGTCAAAGTTGTAAGTTATTTAGGGACAGTTCCTTAGTATCGGACAGTGCAAAGAATGCGCTGTCCGAAGAAACATGTAAATGTTCATTTCTGAGGAACCATCCATATTTATAGGAAAGGCATGTTCCGAGAATCCCTCCGATCAAAATAAGATTCACCAGGAACCACAGCCATTTTTTGCGGATCCCTTTCCCATTAATATCACGTATAAAATCAATGAGCAGCCAGATTAAATTAAAGAATACCAATCCAATAACAAAAGCAATCAGTACGATTCTGTATACGGAGGACTTATCTATATTTTCCAGAATCGAACTGGAAAATGCCATTCCGCCGGTAAATGCCAGCACAATTGATGCAAAGATTCCCAGAATCGTAATATACTCCTTCTGCATATCCCGCTGCTTTTCCTGGACCACACCAGATAATTGCCGGGCATCCTCGATTATCTTCTGTGACAATTCCTTAAATGCCGCATCCGATGTACGGACTTTTTCTTCCAATTGAGTAACCAGCAGCTTATTCTTGATAAGCTCTGATCTGGTATCGTTCGTCATTGTTTTCGTGTAGTTGATCCGGGCAATATCTAAATTGGTGTGATCGTATAATTTGACGATTTCTTTGCTGATATTGATGAGCTTACCGTTTTCATCTTTGTTCTTAGGCATATATCCGTTTTTGATAGTCTGAATGTTCTGGGCCAGAATGTCCAGACTGCCGAGTGCAGGATCACCGTCGATCAAGGTCAATGCAGAAAATATATCCGAATAAAAATGACGGAAATTTTCTTCATCGCAATTATAATATATGGATTCAAGCCGTATAAAAAAAGAGGCTCTGCCGCGAGGTTCTTGTAATATATCCTGTGATTTGGATAATTCGATCAGAACCTCGTTCAGCGAGTCTCTTTTATCCTGCTCTTTTAATAGTCTCATATTTTTATCCTTTGCTGCGTATCAGCTCCTGCGGAATCACCTGATGATCACCCAGGCCGCCCCTGTAGATCAGATCCCAGGCTTTTCCCAGGCTATGTGTATCGCTCACCATATCCCAGGGATTCAGCAAACGTTTTTTTTCAACGATAGGGTCAATGATATTCATAAAATCTTCATCCAGCTCGACGTGATACCGCATCCGGATAGACAGAGCGCCAAAGCCGCAATACTGTCTGTATACTGCCGGAACCACGGGGCCGAACTGCCATGCTTCGATCTCTTCTGAAAAAGCCTTTGTTCCCAACTGCAAAAATTCTCTCTGGATATAGTAGAGTATTTTTTGCAATTGTAAATTGGAGACAGGATATCGTTCTCTCGTGCATTTATCAATAATATACTTTGCAATGTTCAATGCGGAATACATGATATGTCCCCCTTTCTTCTGATTGGAATTTATTTTATTATACGCAAGAACAAATGTTCTGTCAAGTTTTTTTAGTTTTTTATAATCTGTCATTAATTTTCGTAAGAAAATTGATGACCTGCTTAGCGTTCCAGCGCAATTTCATTATACCAGAATTAGACGAATTCACAACTTCTTTTTTGGAACATCGCATTGGAAAAATGTGTTTTCAGTGCTAAAATAAACGTGACATTTTAAAAATCTGCAGGAATACCGGAGAAGGGCGGACAGGATGGGAAAACAGAAAATTTTAATCATAGACGATGAAGAAATGATACTCTCGATGCTGAAAACCTGCCTGCAGGCGGAAGATTTTCTCGTATATACTGCGGACAGCGCGAAGAAAGCTCTGGAGCTTCTGTCTGCAGCCCCGGATCTGATCCTGCTGGATATCAATATGCCCGGGATGGACGGTCTGGAGTTCTGCCGGCATGTGCGGGAACACATTTCCTGTCCGATCCTGTTCCTGACGGCAAGGGTCACGGAACGGGACGTCGTAACGGGCCTGTCTGCCGGAGGGGACGACTATATCACGAAACCCTTCCGCATGGAGGAGCTTCTGGCAAGGATCCGGGCACACCTGCGCCGGGAGGAGCGCAAAATCCGGTCCGCGGATCTGAAATTTGACGAAGAGCTGCTCATTGACTATAACGCCAGGGCGGTATTTTGGGGCGGGCAGGAATTGGATTTTTCGAAAAAAGAATTTGAGATCATCGGGCTGCTCTCTCGGAATGCGGGGATGGTGCTGGACCGGGAGACGATCTACGAAAGACTGTGGGGGTATGACGGCGAGGGGGACAGCATCGTGGTGAAGGAGCATGTCCGCCGGATCCGGAATAAGCTGGCGGAGCACACGGAGAAAAATTATATCGAAACCGTATGGGGAGTGGGGTACAGATGGGCGAAGTGAAGAACGGACGGATCAAACGATCCATGACAGTTACATTTCTGATCACGGTCTGCGCGGTCGGTATTCTTTCCGGGGCAACCATATTTTTTGCAAACCGGGCACAGCAGGAAATCCTCCGGAACCGCTATGCGACGATCCGAAATCCGCATTATACGGTAGATGAGCACACAGGAGGGATCATACTGGCGGCGGATCAGAACGAATTTGAATGGCATGAACTGAGTCCGGCGCAGAACGCGGCATATTACGGATGCTATTTTGCAATGATCGGGCTGCCGGTCCTTTATATCGTGGGCGGAATCGGTATGGCGGCTACGGTTTATTACCGCGTGAAGCTGCGGGAGCCTATCCGCCAGCTGCAGGACGGGATCCGGCGGATCCAGGAAAATGACCTTGATTTTCAGATTACCTATACTTCCGGCGACGAGCTGGGAAGTCTGTGCGGTTCGATGGAAAAGATGCGGGGCGAGCTGCGGCAAAATTACAGGCAGCTTTGGGAGGCATTGGAACAGCGAAAGCTGCTGAACGAGTCCGTAGCTCACGACCTGCGCACGCCGATCACGGTGCTCCAGGGGTATCTGGATTTTCTGGAAAAAAACATTCCGGCAGACAGGCTTACGGAGGAAATGCTGATGGAGACGGTGGCCTCCATGCAGGGCGCGGTTCAGCGGCTGGCCCGGTATACGGAGGGCATCCGTGAGGCGGAAAAGCTGGAGGGCATCCGGCTCAACCGGAAGGATCAGGATACGGCGGACCTGCTGAGAGAGATGGAAAGCAACGTCCGGCAGCTTGCAGATGAGGACACGATCATTTTTCGGGCGGAGGTTCCGGAGACGTCGGTCTGTCTCGACCGGAGCGTGCTGTTCCGCATTCTGGAAAATCTCCTGCAGAATGCCATGCGGTATCGGAAGAAGCAGGTGATTGTGGAAGTGAGCCGCAAGGGGCGGCTGCTTCTGATAACCGTACAGGACGATGGAAATGGATTTTCCGGGGAGACGCTGCGGCGGGTGACGGAGCTGCCTGGCGGTTATTCTGCACTGCGTCCGGAAGAATTGCGCGATGGAAATCCTCCACTGTGGGCGGAAGAAACACAGGGAAGCTTCGCGGAGGAAAATGCAGTTGACTGGTCATTTTGCGCTGCGAAGGAAAAACCAGGAGCAGAAACACAGGGCGAATCTGCCCGGGACAGACGTTCCGGAAGCGGGGAGGTACATTTCGGCATTGGCCTTGGCATATGCAGGCTGCTCTGCGAGAAGCACGGAGGGTATCTGAAAATAGAGAATATCAGCGGGAAGCACGGGGGACATCAGGGAACAGAAAATATCTGTGGGAAATGCGGCGCTGCTGTAACGGCGGCGCTGGATGTTGTACGGCAGAGCTCTTAACCGTTTTCAGTAACGAATAAGGGGCTGTTTCATTCCAGCCCCATGCCCTTTCTTTATTCCCGGATTAAAGCCCTATCACCAGCTTCTCCGGCTTTTCCGCGCAGGCCCTCTGCACTCCGTCCACTTCCGCCCAGAGTCCGCGCCCTTTCTGATACCGGCTTCCGTCTTTATCATATGCAACCGTGATCCGATGATTCTTGCAGGGAAGATCCTCCAGCATAAAATAATCCCAGGCTCCCCATGGCAGAAGGGAATCTATGATCAGAGTATCTTCTTTCATGATCTTCACCCCGCAAATTCCCCGGATCACAAGATCGCAGAATGCGGAATGGTTATAGTCCTTTCCCCTCTCATATCCGCCCTTTTCTTTCCGCCATCCCCATTCCTTCAGGATTCTTCTGGCAAGCCATTCCCCGGTGTCCGGTTCCATATTTTCATCCAGCCAGTTGACCCTTTTTCCATCCCCGCATATCCGGTAATGGCTGTCTGCATAGGCACTTAAGAGTTCCAGAAAATGCTCCCGGTTTATATATTCCGAGCCGCCATCCTGCAAAGCCGCAATCATGCTGTTCAGCACCTGCGTAGTCGCATAGGGCCATACCGGGCCGTTCCACAGGCATTCATGATCCCGGGCAGGATGATTGTAATCCGGATGAATCTTCTCTGCTGTCGTCGGTCCGAAAGGGGTTTTAAAATATCGGCCATCCATCAGAAATTGCCACGCGCCATCATATTTTTTCCCGGAAATCCCCATGCCCCATGGGATATAGCCGATTGCCTCCCGCACATTATGTTTCTCCGAAATACGCGTAAAATCAAGTGATTCCGGGATACCGTCTTTTTCCTCCAGCGGGATGACCTTAAAAAACTGTGCCCGCTCATCCCAGAGCAGGGACAGGATCCTCTCTTTCAGATTCTCAGCCTTTGCCCGGAATTTCTCCTGCGTTTCCGTCCTTCCTGCCCATCCGCATATCTCCGCGATTGCTTCCGCGTTTGCATACATATAGCTGTTCAGTGTAGGGCGCAGGCCCTTTCCGCTGATCGATCGCTCCATAGCGTCCCTGTCATCATCCGACCAAAACAGGCCGTACCTGGTCATATTGGTTTCTTCCATTCTTTGGTAAAACCGTATCAGATCGTCCAGATATCCCACTGCCCTTTCCCTGCTGCCCGAGACCAGTGCCTGCTCATAAACAGCGGAAATGATCCAGGAGGAATAGGAATACTCGTTCCCGCTTCCGCGCAGCCAGAAATCCGTGTATTCCCATGGCATCTCCCGGTCCTGTTTCAGCCATCTCGCTTCCGCCAGATGATGTCCGTTTGCGCAGTTGATCGAATTGTATGCTCCGGCCCAGGGGACATCCGGCAAAAATTCCGTGATGATCCGGCCTTCCTTTGTCTGCTTGAGATGCTTCCGAAAAATCCACCAACGGAAATAATAGGTTTCCTCAATTCTCTTACAGGGGCATTCAAAACGGGGAACCTCCCGTTCCATCCATTCCTCTGCCCCGGAGTTGGGAATCATCTGCACTATGATCTCTTCATCGTTGCGGTTAAATTTTTCTATATATTGTTTCCAATGATCCAGCATGCCTGTTCGCTCCTCACTTTAAAATCCAAGCTCATAGCCTTCGTGGACTGCCGTTCCGATCTGTTCCAGAGTCTTTGTCCTTCCGTTGTACCAGAGCATCCACTTTTCCCCGTCGTAGATCGTATATGGCTTGTAGCATGCCTCCGAATCCCACGCTCCCGGATCCGGCGCAATGATCGGATTCTGCGGATGCCGTTCCCAGCCGCTGATCCCATCTGCCGAGCGGGCAATCCCGATCTGCGCGTAATCTTCATTGTGGTATCCGATGTAAAACATATAATAGCACTCTTTTTCTTTTACCACATGGCAGGCCGCTGCTTTATGCTTTTCCCAGTCACTGTGCGGATCAGCGGAAAAGATCGGATTTTGCTCCAGCTTTTTCCAATGGCGTCCATCCGTACTTTTCGCATAACCGATCGCATTTGGCTCATATTGCTCTCCGGCTGAATACCACATCTTAAAGACATTCTCATCTGCGTCCCACAAAACATCCGGACACATAACCGCCTTCTTTTCCCATGCCTGCTCCGGATAGAGGACCGGTTTCTCCGATACCCGCTCAAAATGTCTCCCATCCCTGCTGACCGCATAAAAGATATGTGATGTTCCGTCTGCCTCACCTGGCTTATACTGTCCGGTATACCACATGTGGTACTGGTTGTCCTTATATACAACGCAGGGGCGGTTTAACTCATCCTCCCATCCTTCTTCCGTCTTTCTGGGGCCGAGCACGATTTCCGGCTCACTCCAGCTGAACCCGTCTTTACTTTCTGACAAGGCGATACTCTGCTTCGGCCGCCAGCTAAAATACATCTTATAAACATTTTCCGCACGGACCACGCCGATATCAAAACAGGTTCCATATTCTCCTCCCAATACCGGGTTTCCTTCATACTTGACCCATCCCGCGCGTGTTCCGGACTCTTTTTTATCACTCATATCCTGACTCCTGTTCCGGGGCATGCCCAGGCACGCCCCTTTTTTCTTTTTTTGTTTTTATAAAAAATTCTTTTCAAATAAATCCGCAGCCCATGAAAATAGGCTTCCGGATTGCGCTTTACTTTTCCGCTACTCCTTCACGGCCCCAAGGGATACGCTGGACATAAACTGCTCCTGGAACAGCAGGAATACGATAATCAGCGGCACCGTAACGATCGTACAGCCTGTCATGATCAGATTCCACGGTATGGACTGCACACTGCTCTGCGTATTCAATGTCGGAAGGATGACCATGATCGGCATGACCTCCTTCTTCGTAAGCAGAAGTGAGGGCCAGAGATAATCATTCCATTTCCCAAGAAATGTCAGGATTGCCAGGGAGCCCAGCGCCGGTCTTGTAAGCGGCAGCATGATCGTCGCAAATATTTTTGTTGGCCCGGCACCGTCGAGGCGGGCTGCTTCGATCAGAGAATCCGGCACGCTTTCCATATATTGACGCATCATGAACATGCAAAATACATTGGCAAGTCCTGGAAGGATCTGTATGGCATATGTATTGAGCATCCCCGTCTTGCTGAACATCAGATAGATTGCCGGCAGGGTAATTTCGCCCGGTATCATCATCGTACATAATAAAATAAAGAAAATCACATTTTTTCCCGGAAACTGAAATTTTGCAAATGCATATGCCGCAAGGCTTGACAAGATCAAAGTCAGCACCGTGGTCACCGTTGAAACAAATACACTATTAAAAAATGAGCGTACCATCACTCCTGAATTGTAGCTGACCAGGTCCACATAATTACTGATAACCCATTTTTCAGGGAATTTCCACGAATTCCATGCCAGCTCCTCACTGGTCTTGAAGGAATCAATCAGCATGAGAAAAATGGGGGACAATGCGATCACAGCCAGAAGGGTAAGTATCACTATCAGACAGATTCCTTTTCCTCTTTTTTTTATCACCATGGTTTACTTACTCCTGTTCTTCATTAATACAAATTCCAGTGCCGATATAAATAATATTACAATAAACAACAGCCAGCCTGCGGCAGAAGCCATACCAAAGCTCCCGCCTTTTAGATTATTTGTGATCATGTTCATCATCGGCGCGACATCCACCGGCGCCTGTGCCTGCGCTGAAACCAGCAGATTGGGTTCTGTATAAATCTTAAAGGATGATATCGCATCCATAATAAACGCAAACAAAAAGAACGGTTTCATCAAAGGGAGTGTAATCCTTATGATCTGCTGGAATTTATTTGCCCCGTCTAAAGATGCAGCTTCATACAGATCGTCACTGATCGTAGTCAGTCCGGACAAAAAGATCACCATAAACCAGCCAAGGGATCTCCATATGACCAGCAGCACAACGACCCACCGCATAATGGAACGGTCATCCAGCCATGCGACTTCTGTCCCGAACATCTGGTTGATAATGCCGGAGCGCGTGGAAAACATAATCTTGAATACCAGCGCCGTCGCCATAACCGGAACGACCTGCGGCATGAATATGATCGGCTTGAACACCTTCTGCAGTCCTCCTACGATTTTGGAGCGAAGTGCAACCGCAACCAGAAATGCCCCTGCCATGACCGGGATCATATGCGCCGCGAAATAGAAAAATGTATTTCTGACAGATTTCCAGAACGCTCCATAGGATAGCAGTGATTGGTAGTTCTGAAAACCTACAAATGTCATTTTCCCATATCCTTTATAGTTGAAAAAACTCAGTACGAGTGAATACAGGGCAGGCACTGCAAAGAATAAAAGGAAGGTAAACAAAAAAGGTAAAATATATAAGTACGGTATGATCTTCCAATACAATCTTTTTGAATTGTTCATTCTCCTTACTCCTTCCCGCTTATTGGTATGCGTTTCCAATTATGTTTTCCATATCCTCCTGAGCGGCCTCCATTGCTTCCTCGATACTCATGTCGCCATAAACGGCCTTTGTAAAATATTCAATGGCTATTGTCGTTTCCTGTGCCGCTTTCGGGGAATAGTCAAAGATTTTGTACTGTTCAAGCGCCTGCTCCTGTGCGCTTAGCAGGCTGTCTCCCAAAAAGGCGTTCGGTGTATTTACCGCGTCTGATTCCAGCGCCTTCCGGTTGACCGGAATTGCAAATACATTGTTATAGATGGCAATCCTTCCCTCCTCACTCAAAGTCAGCGCTTCCAAAAATTCTGCTGCTTCTTTTGGCGCGGAAGAAAAGGCAGGAATGACAAAGACGGATCCGCCCGCGTCGCTTCCTCCATCTGCTCCGCCAAGCTCCGGCCACACTGCTGCTTTCCACTTTCCTTCCTGGCCGCTGGCGTAGGTCGGCAGGAAGCTGTCCTGAGACAGCCAGGCCGCACTGAGCTGCGAAACCAGTGTTCCATCGTTCAATGCATTTTCCCAGTCCTTCGTCCAGTCAGATACGTTCATGACTACGCCGGAATCCACCAGTTTTTTGTAGTCTTCCAGCATGCTTTTTACTCCCGGATCCGAAGCGACCGTATAATTGCCTTCCTCATCATTAAATCTTGCCCCATTCCCCGACAAGGTCAGAAAGTAATTATAGGCGGTAGCATCCGGGCCGATATTCCAGATATAACTGTCCGGATAGATAGCCTGTATCTTTTTTCCGGCTTCGATCAGACTGTCCACATCCTTAATCTGTGCCGCATCTACCTGTGCCTCTTCGAAAATATCGGAGCGGTAAAACCAAAGGCGCGGCTTCAGTTCGAAAGGAAAGGCAATCGTCTGATCCTTATACTGTGACAGCGTCACCGCCGCATCCAGCAGGTCGCCCTGATATTTCTCGATACTGGCGCTCACATCTTCCAGGCATTCCGCTTCGGCAAATTCTGCGACCTGTGTATAATTCAACTGAACAAAATCTGCCGCGGCTTCATTTGCGGAAAGTGCCAGCCTGATTTTTTCTGCTACATTCGCGTCTCCCTCCCCTCCGATGATCCATTCAACCTCATATTTATCTGCTAATTCCGGATTTGCTTTAAATAATTCCTCCGTCATTTTTTCATGACTTTCCGTATTGCCCCAAACCATTCCTGTTAATTTTACTTTTCCGCCGTCCGAAGAATTCTGCTCCGATCCCTGTTTATCCTGACCGTCTCCGCCGCAGCCAGATGTTCCAAAAGCCAATATGCCAACGAGTAACCCTGCCAGTAGTTTTTTCTTATACATTTTTTTCTCCCTCTTGGAATTGAGTGTACAGGCCTCTGGCCTCATGATAGCCGGACTGTACACCGGCTTTTTACATTTTACTTTTTTCACAATTTCATAAGCGCTTATACTTGAAATTATAGTGATATTGCCCACAAAAACAATGGACAAACTAAACCGATTATTGTATAATCTAAACAGTCACAAGCGTAAAATATTAGCATATCATCAAGCCATTCTCATGATTTTACTGTATTTTCCGTATATTTTATTATATTTTTTTAGTCATATAGGAGGAAAGAATTTGAAATATATATCAATCTACGCACCGCCGTATCCCTTTTTTCTATATTCCGGTGATGCCTTATTTCGTCCCGGGGACAGCCACGCACATCGTTCCAGCCTGGGCGCCTTTGACATGCTGTTTGTAGAATACGGCTGTTTATACATGGTGGAGGATGGAGATTTTTATGAGGTGAATAAGAATGAGGCGCTTTTGCTTTCTCCCACACAGATTCACCGCTCCTACAAGCGATGTACGGAGGAAACCTATTTTCATTGGCTCCACTTTCATACGACCGCCCCGATAGAGATTTCTTCTTCACCGCACGCGAAAGCAGCCCCCGGTACCGGAAAGCCAAACTTTGACTACAGTATGGAAAATCTCGAGATCTACAGCATACCGATTCATCAGAAGATACGCGAAGAAGCCGCAGACGGCCTTTATACAGATCTCCGGGCTTTGGAATCTTACAGCATCAACAGATATCAGACTGGGAGTATGAAAAGCAAGGAATCGTTCCTGCATGAGAATCGTTTGAAGCAGCAGAAAATATTTCTGGATATCCTGTCTGACGTGGTGATTCATGAAAGCGGCCGCTCCGGAAGCCGTGTCGCGTATACGATCATGCAGCTCATATTATCGGATTATCCGCAGAAGCTTTCCCTGGAAGATATGGCAGAAGCTGCAAGCTGCCACCCTGTGCATGCCATCCGCTGTTTTCAGTCCGAGTATGGGACAACGCCGGGCAAGGCGCTTACCACACTCCGCTTAAATAAGGCGGAAGAGCTGCTGACTACAACCACCTTGACCTGCGAAGAAATCAGCGAAGCGGTTGGCTTTTCTTCCCCGTATTATTTCAGCAGGCTGTTTAAGAAGCAATTTCAGATTCCTCCGCTGCAGTACCGGAAGGCTGCCGGAGAGGCGGTAAAATGAGGAATGGCAGGTTACTCCCCCTGGCCACGCATTGGTTACTGGTCACATTCTAACCAATCTCCGAGCTGACTTCCACAAAGCATTTTGTTTTTTCATGCGTAATGAAAAATGGAATGCTTTTCTTTTGTCGAAAAGTTGTCTTTTCCATTTTAAAATCCATTTACAGCAAACGGATTAGTTCCAAAGGAGGTTTTTATATGGAAATTGTGATCACCAATCTGTCCAAAAGCTATTCCCGGAGAACAGCGCTCAAGGACATTTCTCTGACCATCCCTGCCGGGATCTATGGACTGCTGGGCAGGAACGGCGCGGGAAAGACGAGCCTGATGCGGATCCTGGCAGGGCTTTCGGCTCCGTCAGGCGGCGGCATCCGGATGGACAACATTTCAATCAGGGAAACGGCAAGAGTCAGGGAGATCGTGGGCTATCTTTCCCAGGATTTTTCCATGTATCAAAGCATGACGGTTTTTGGGGCAATGGATTATCTCGGTCTGCTGTCGGAGATCCCGGACCCCTTGCGGCGGGAGCGGATCAATGCACTGCTGGAACGGGTGAACCTGAAAGACGAAGCCGGGATGAAGATCCGGGCGCTCTCCGGCGGGATGCTGCGGCGTCTGGGAATCGCGCAGGCTCTCCTGCATGATCCAAGGATTTTGATCGTGGATGAACCGACGGCAGGTCTCGACCCGGAAGAACGCATCCGGATTCGTAGCCTGCTGAGTGATTTTTCGGAGGGAAGGATCGTGCTTTTATCCACCCATATTGCTTCGGACGTGGAAGCCATCTGCGGCAGAGTTGCCGTGCTGCATGAGGGCAGTCTGCTTTTTCAGGGGAGCACGGAGGAACTGGCCGGGCTGGCAGACGGAAAAGTTTATCAGATTACGGCACCGAAGGAACAGGATCAGCAGATCAGGGAGAAATATATTTGCCTGAATATCAGCCATCTCTGCGGGGGCATGGAGTACCGGGTCCTGTCCGATGCCCCGCCGGAGGAACCGTGGGAAGCCCGGCAGCCCTCCCTGGAAGACGGGTATATGTACCTGCTGCGGAGTCAGGAAATGGGGTGGACAGCAGGAAAAGCAGAGGAATGCGGAGCGGGAACCTGCGGAGAGCAATGCTCAGACAGAGGAGGTGCGGATTCATGAAAAATTTCCACCTGTGCACCCGCGGATTCCATTTTAAGCCGCATGGGGTGTTTGGACTATACCGGAAGGAATGCCGCCGGGCCGCGTGCAGCCTGATCTATCTTCTGTTCCTTGCGCTTTTGATCTTAAGCTGGCATAAAAATTTTCAGGGAGTGACGGCAGAGGAGATCAGCCGGGCAGAAGGCGGGGCTTCCACTGCAGGTGGATTTGACCGTCCGCTGCTGGCAGAGCCATCCGAAGCGGACGCATTTTTCGGAACAAAATCCGTGGAAGATCCGGAAAAGATCATGTGCGGTATGACGGACACGCTGCTGCGGGAATATCGGAATAATTCCTACACTACATATCCGCTTGGATATTACAGGGCGGTTTCTTTAAATGAGGAGGAGCAGGGCAGGATACTGGAAATCCTGTGCGAGATCACGGGGCTGACGGAGGCACAGCTGAGAGATCTTCCGGAGGATTATTTTCCGGCTGTAAACGGAACCGTCATCCATCCCGGCGGATATGAGAAGGACAGCAGCGGGAATATTATGATCAGGCGCGGGAAGGAGGGCGAGGAGGAGCTTGAGACGAACGGAGAAAATTTCCAGACAGAGAGCAGCAATCCTGAGACAAACAGCGGAGATTTCGCGGCTGACAGCCGGGAGATCATGGACCACACAAAACATTTCATCTCCCAGGTTTCCTATGAGCGGTTCCTGGAGCTGCTGGAGGAAACCAAAGAGCTGACAAAGGGCGGATACTATTATTCCATAGATATCCTGGAGCAGTATTTTAGTATGGACGGCATGGATTTTGAGGATGCGGCCGCAGAATATGAACAGACTGTCGAAAAGGACCGGGTGACAGGCGGATTTGCCAGGCTTTACTGCGATTATATGGGGCTGGCGCTGGGATTTTATCCGGTATTTACCGCAGTATTCCTGTGGCTGCAGGACCGCCTGGAGCATACGTCGGAACTGATCTTTTCCCGCAGGATCTCCTCCCGGAGACTGGTGCTCACCCGGTATCTGGCATGTGTTTCCATGACGATGCTTCCTGTACTTCTGCTGTCCCTGGAATCGCTGCTTCCGCTGGCCGCATTCGGAAACCGGCACGGAATTGCGATCGACGGTCTTTCCTATATCAAATATATCCTCTGGTGGCTCCTGCCGACGGCAATGGCTTCGGCTGCGGCCGGGACATTTTTTACAATACTGACCGATACGCCGATTGCGGTTTTGGTGCAGTTTTTGTGGTGGACGGTGGAGAAGGGGGTGACCGGGCTGTCCGGAGATACGAAGCTCACAACCCTGATGATACGGCATAATACGCTGCGCGGGTACGAAACGGTTCGGGAAAATGCTTTCGTGATCTGCAGGAACCGGCTGGCGATAGCGGGGATCAGTGCGGTATTTCTTTTCCTGTCGGTTCTGATCCTGCAGAAAAAACGGATCGCAGACGGCTCCCGGCCGGACAGCCGGAGATTCGGCTGCGGCAGAAGGAGATTCGGCTGAGACATAAGGAGATTTGGCCGCGGCAGAAGGAGATTCGGTTGTGGCAGAAAGAGATTCGGCTGCGGCAGAAGGCGATTCCCGGCTGCGGCAGAAGGAGAAAAGATCAATGAAGAAAATCATTTATGAGCGTAAGTGCCGCATAATCTGGCGCGTTTTGAAAATCAATTTTCATCTGTCCATAAGGAATCACCTGCTGCTTGCCATCCTGTACCTGCTGTTCGTCCCTGTCCTGCGGGGGATTGAAAATCTGGATGCGGCCCGTTCCGCCGAGTGCCTGGAGCAGTCGGTGTCGCTCATCGGAATCCTGCTGCTCGTCCCCTTACGCGCGCCCGAGCAGCCCGGGGCCATCCGGGATGCCGTGTTCACAAGAAAGATACCGGGGCATGCGGTCCTTCTTCTGCGGTTTGCGGAGGCGCTGGTGCTGCTCGCGGTTCTTACGGCAGTATTTGCGGGAATCATGAAAATGAATGGATGTACATTTCCGTATGTGGAATACGTTTTTGGGACAGTCGTGAAAGAAATTGCGGTGGGCGTGATTGGATTTTTGACGGCGGTGCGGAGCAATTCCATGGCAGCAGGGTATCTGGTAGCGGCTGGGCTGGAAATGATGCTGGGAGTCGGATAAATCTACATTTTTCACGTGGCTGTTTTAACATTTCACAGGGTATCCCCATGGCCATAATGGAATGCCCTTGGGGATACCCTGTGAAATGGTCGAATGGCTTCCCTGCTCTCCCCTACCGTAATCCCACATTCATTTAAAGCGCTTCCCTGTCTACGCCAGAATCTCTCTGACTTCCTCTGCTGTAATCCCGCATTCAGCTATGATCTCCTGCTCTGATTTACCCTGGGCCTGTAGACTGAGCACCCGCTTTGTCAAATGGATTCCCTTTTTTATGCCACGTTTTTCCCCACGTTTTTCCCCACGTTTTTCTCCGCGTTTTTCTCCGCGTTTTTCTCCACGTCTCTCAGCACTTCCGATCTGTGTATTATAGTCCTTCAGTGCTTTCTCCCTCGCTTCATATTCCAGGCGTTTTTGGTCATCCGCACTCAGCTTCCGCAGCGCCTCATACGCCTCCCCCAGATATTCGCTCGTCTTTGCCATACGTTCAAATTCCTCCTTGCTCTTTCCCTTGAAAAAACGCATCCAGTTGACGATTTCGTCTCCTGTACGAACCTCTCCCGGCAGTTTCTTTAATTCCAGGATCTGTAACTCCAGCTTGTCACTGTATACCGCATTCGTCTTTTTGTCCAGAAGCCCGATCGTCCGATAGCATTCCGTATCCTCCGGGAAATGAATAAAATCCAATATGCTCACATGGATGCATTTCCTTAGTTTTTCATAAGGTTCCCCGGCTCTCAGCTGCTCCGCGAACATTTTGCAAAGGTAAAACAGTGCCCGCTCATCCCAGAACTCAAAATACTTGACCTGCATTTCCATATTGATCTGAAGGCCGTCCAGCAGACGAACCCGCACGTCTAAAATCCCCAGCTTCTCATCCGCGTAATCCCGCTGCAGATGGGTCTGCAGCAGCTCCGTGTCCCGGATCGATTCGGGGGAGATCCGCAGGATCGCCGCGCAGAATCCCTTTCGTACCTTCGGATTCTCCATTAGACCGGCAAAGCATACGTCTACCGTCGGGCGCATGATGAAATCATCCTTTGCTGTCTGATTTTGGTTATTTTCGCTCTGTGCCTTTTGGGTTGTCTGGATCTCACCCTGTACCTTTCGAGTTGTTTGAATTTTACTCCGGGACTTTTCTGTTTTTTGGATTTCATCCTGCGGCGTTTTGATTGTTTTGGTTGTTTCGTTCATTCGATTCTCCTCTCTCCTGCAAAGCTTTTCGGGCAGCACGCACAATGATATCCTACGATTTTCATTAGAAAATGGAATGCCTGCCTGTACATCTGTACAATTCATGATGTCAGGATCTGGAAGAATCTTTTACTATGAGTACTTTACGGCAGCATCTCAGCCGATCATGTACCATGCATGAAAAATAGCTGACAGGAAATAAACGAGTCTGCTGCTTATCATTCCCTTTGGAATAAGACAATCATAACATGAAATATCCGTTCAGGAAAGTAAAATTCACTCAGAAAACGACATCTGACATCATGTAATTAAACTATTTTTAATAATTAGACTGCAGCCCTGAAGCCAGCTTGGTAAACATGTTATTGAGTAATCCGGTGATACACCGGCAAGAATAAAAAAGATGAATATCTTTTCGGATTCTTCCTGTAGAGTATAACATATCCAGGAGAGATGCACAATACAGAATTTTAAACGAGAACAGTAAATCCGGATTTGTTATCGCATCCCATCATGGCTATTCGGCCGTTTCACAGGGCCATACATCGTATGCAGTCCTTCTTATACTCAACGCCGCTAAAATTTATGGATGCACATTTCCGTATGTGGAATACATTTTTTGACTTCATCAGCACTGATATTTTCACTTTGGTATGTAGCAATTAATAAGCCGATCGATCCCATTATCTTTATGCCCATTTGTTCAGCGACAAATCTGCCTTTTGTTTCTGCCGTGTAATTTACCCTAAAAAATGAAGTCATTACAGAAAAATCCATGTCTGATTTTTACAATATGTATTGTCTGATAATTACGATTGCTTTTTTGACATGGTTGCATTAACATGTTACAGAATCCCCATAGGCATCCTACTATGGCCATTCGGCCGTTTCACAATATATATAAAGGAGAATTTGATCATGGCATTTCAAACATTTCACAATGGCATCAACTTAGGCGGCTGGCTGTCGCAGTACGAATTTCTTGCAGGTCAGCCTTTGACAGACGCAAGTTTAAAATCACATTTTGATTCCTTCATCACGGAAAAGGATATCCGGCAGATCGCCGCATGGGGATTCGACCATATCAGACTGCCTGTAAGCGGATATCTGCTTTATGACGAGACCGCACGGAAACTGAATGAAAGCCCGCTTGCATCTATTAAAAAATGCATCGGCTGGTGTCAGACGCATCATCTGAATATGATCCTGGACCTCCACGATTTCCGGGGAAATGTCTACGGAGCCATGGACACCCCCATGCCGCTTTTGACAGAACATCCGCTGCAGGAGCATTTTCTTGCGGCCTGGTCGGCATTGTCGGAACAGTTGAAAGCACATGGAAATAAGAACGACAGCAAAGACGGGATCGTAATTGCCTTTGAATTGCTGAATGAAGTTTCTGACGCCTCCCACTATCTTTGGAATCGGTTATACAAGTCGGCAGTCAAAGCGATCCAGGAAATCGACAGCCGCCGCCTGATCCTGGTCGGAAGCAACTGCCAGAATTCCGTGGCTTACTTAAACCAGCTTGATCTCATCAACGACCCGGCGGTATTTTACAATTTCCACTATTATGAGCCGCAGGTATTCACCCACCAGAAAGCACATTTTTCCGAGGAAATGAAAGACTATGACCAGACAGTCACCTACCCCGGTGATATTTCCGGCTTCCGCACATACCTGAAATCTCACCCGGAATATCTCATGAAATACCAATTAACTGCGGAGGAAAGCACTCATGACAGAAAGCTTATGGAAAAGCTCTTAAAAAATGCCGTTGATTTCGTCAGATATTCCGGATGTTCTCTTTACTGCGGAGAATACGGAGTCATAGACTCGGCTCCTCCAGCGGAAGCCGTCAAATGGATCCGGGATCTGCTTTCTATTCTGGACGCGAACCAGATCGGCCATGCATTATGGAACTACAAGGCACTGGATTTCGGACTTCTCGATCTGAATGGAGATATCGTATCGGAAGAGCTTCTGCATTTTATGATCGAAAATAATCGCTGATCAGACATAAGGGAATCCTTACTTATCCCTGCCCGTAAGGATTCCCATTCATTACTGCATCCCCCAAATATGCGGAATACTCCAGCCCCTTTAACTTAAAAACCTCTTTTGCGTCTTCCTGAAACCATTTCATACAGCGCATCAAATTCTGCTCTACGCCCTCAAGATCCTCAGGGCAGTCATATTTTTTCAAATGCTCCTGTTTTTCTACGGGGATAAAATGCAATTTATTCGCGCTTCCTCCCCATGTGATCCGGTCGAAACCGAGAAGCAGCATGGACGCATGCGTGTCAAACATCGTATGCAGTACCTGATTCAATTTGAAATAGTCCCTTCGTTTCAGATATTTGCCGGTCATAAATGCATGATACCAGTATGTTTTTTCCAGATAGGCTGCATCGCCGCTCCATAGGCTTCCTGTCAGGTGCAGTTCCAGCAATTCACGGACAGCTCCCGTTTTATCGAAAATAACGTCTGATTCCTTTAATTCTGTATAATGCAGACGGCACATAGAGTCATCGGACCTTTCTGAGTTCAGCAAAAAAACATCAAATTGAAAAAGATTGGAACCGCTTAACAGTAAGTACCCGTTGTTGATGATCGCGTCACTGTTAAAGCTCTCCGGCCAGCACAGGACGATTCCGTCACTGATGCTTTCCAGACATTCTTCCAATAAAAAAGTAAACTGGCTGAATTGCTTCCCGTCGATCAGCAGCACAATATCTACATCAGAATATTCATCAGACAGCTGATGTGTTTCTGAACCAAAGTTCCAGGCGCCCAGAACGCTGTCTATCGTTTTCATCTGGTTTACAAAATCCTGCTTTATTCTTTCAAGCCCCTTATTCATTGCATTTCCCTCCTGTAATGGTTGAGTACTCTTGGAAACTCCCTTGCACCCATCTTTGCGGCCGGCATCTTTTCTCCATAGCTGTCCTGATTATTATAGTTGTAAAAATTGAGATTGCCAAGGGGATTTACCATATTCAGACCCTCTTATTTCTCTGTGGAAAACGACCTTTCCCGTTCTATGAAGTGACGCGTCCGATCGATCCGGCGCGCAGTATAATATTTACCGCAAAATACATACAAAAAACAAGGTACCGAAATCCCTCCCCCCTTTTGTATAATCAGTACAGAAAAGGAGGTCGAGAAAGAGGATGAAGAAACAAAAGAAACAAAACATGAAGGAAAAATTTTCCTGGAATCTGATGTGGCGGCAGAGATATCTTCTGGCCATGTCCGTGCCATTCGTGATCTGGCTGATCATATTCAAGTATGTCCCCCTGTGGGGCTGGACGATGGCATTTCAGGACGTGAAGCCGGGGACGTTCGCGCTGCCGGTCTGGGAAAGGCCGTTTGTGGGGCTGGACAATTTTGTCAAAGCATTTACGGACCGGCTGTTCCCGCAGACCATGATCAATACCATCGGGATCAGTATCCTGGGGATCGCGGTGGGAACGATCACATCCATTCTGTTTGCATTGGTACTGAATGAGATCTGTTTTACCCGGTTTAAGAAGATCACGCAGACCGTGTCCTACCTTCCCCATTTCGTGTCCTGGGTTATCATTGCCAGTATCGCGAAAATGCTGTTCAACGACGGCGGCGCGTTCGACACCATGCTGGGGACAGACCTGCACATTATGTCCACCAACAGCCCGGTATTCTGGTTTGTGGTCTGCATGGTCGATGTCTGGAAGGAAATGGGCTGGAACGCCATTATCTATCTCTCCGCAATGGCAGGGATCGACCAGGGGCTGTACGAGGCGGCAAAGGTTGACGGCGCAAACCGTTTCCAGCGGATCTGGCATGTGACGCTGCCGTGCATCAGGCCCACGGTCATCGTCCTGCTGATCATGAGCATCGGCTCCGCCCTGAATGTAGGGATGGAACGGCAGATGCTTTTGAGCAACAGCATCGTACAGGACCACGCCATGGTTCTTTCCTGGTTTGCGTATGTCCGCGGTATCGGAAGCAACAATTACGGGCTGGGTACTGCCATCGGTGTGTTCCAGTCGGTAGTCGGCGTCATCCTGCTGTTCCTTGCCAACAAGGTAGCGGGAATGATCGGCGAAGATAAGCTTGTATAAAGGAGGTAGGCAACATGTCAGGCAAAGATTTTGAAGGAAAGCGTTCAAAAGGAGAAAAGGCGTTTGACTATGTACTGCTGGTATTCTGCCTGTTCCTCATCGTGATCACAGTCTATCCGTTTTTAAACGTACTGGCGATCTCGCTGAATGATTCCATGGACACCATGAGAAATGTGAACTTCATCATTCCAAGAAAATTTACATTGAGCAACTATACGTACATATTCAGAGAAAATAATCTCGGCGGGGCGTTCCTGATGTCTGTCGTCAGAACGGTCGTGGGAACCGGGGTCGGTGTGATCTGTACGGCAATGCTGGCATATGTGCTCAGCAGAAAGGATTTTTACTTTAATAAAGCCTTTACGATCTTATTTATCATCACCATGTATGTGAGCGGCGGTATGATTCCGGAATACCTCCTGCTGACAAGGACATTGAAGCTGAGCAATAATTTCTGGGTATATATCATCCCGGGGCTGATCTGGGTGTACAACGTGATCCTGATGCGTTCCTTCATCGAAGGGCTGCCCATTGCGCTGCAGGAGGCGGCGAAGCTGGACGGGGCCAATGACTTCACGATCTGGCGCAAGGTGATCCTTCCGCTGTGCGTACCGTCCCTCGAGACGGTGGCGCTGTTTTTGGCAGTGGGCCAGTGGAACGCGTTTATGGATACCTATCTGTATGCAAGGGATCTCCCCACGCTGCAGTATGTACTGTATGAGATCATGGAGCAGGCCACCATCCAGATCGATCCCCATGCGGCGTCGGCCCAGCTGAAAAATGCGGTATCCCCGATGTCCGTGCGTATGGCGATCACGATTGTGGCTACGGTGCCGATCCTGATCGTGTATCCGTTCCTGCAGAAATATTTCGTAGGCGGGATGACGCTGGGCGCGGTGAAAGACTGACAGAGTATTTGCTGCTGATCAGAGTGGCAGCAGATAGATCAGCGGCCGGAACACCAGCTTTTATGCGTATCCTCCGGATTGATCAGCGTGGTGATCGGCCAGAGTGTATCATGTGATAAACCAAAACAAAAAGGAGAAAAAAGTTATGAAAGCAAAAAAGATTTGGGCATTACTGCTCACAGCCGCAATGGTAGCCGGCCTGGCGGCAGGCTGCGGCGGCAAGAAAAAAGAATCCGGCTCAGGCAGCACGGATGAAAACGGTGTAACGACATTGACATTTTACAATTCGGACCTGCAGGAGGACGATCCCTGGACGGATCCGGTGGCGGAAATACTGACAGAGAAGACCGGCGTGAAGCTGGACACGGATCATCCGGTGGGAGAGGATAAGGAACGGATCTCCCTGATGATCGCGGAGCAGAAATTCCCGGATATGATCTACGCGAAGGGCGATGCGGGCAGCCTGATCGACGCGGGAGTACTGATTGATATGACGGATCTGATCGAGGAATACGGCCCGAATATCAAGAAAATGTACGGCGACGAGTTTGATAAGCTGAAGCATTCCGAGGACGATCCGGCCATCTACCAGCTTTCCTCCTATCAAATGGGCGGAACCAAGTATGAGGATTCCGGCACGGCGCAGGTACAGTTCGCGGTTTTGAAGGAAAATAATTATGAGGTTCCGAAGTCATTGGATGAATTTGAGAAGATGATCAAGGACTATCTTGCGGCACACCCGAAAACAGAAGACGGCATGGATATGATCGGAATCTCCCTTTCCGCTTCTGACTGGCACTGGATGATCACGCTGGGCAACCCATCCGGATATATTGCAGAGGGCGCGCCGGACAACGGGCAGTGGCTGATCGATGAGGACTACAACGCGACCTACAAATTTGCCTCTGAGAAGGTGCGCGAATATTTCCAGTGGCTCAACAGAATGTACAATGAAGGCATCCTGGATCCGGAATTTGCGACCCAGACCCATGACGATTATATCGCAAAGATTTCATCCGGACGTGTATTGGCATTGTTTGATACCCTCTGGGACTATCAGGACGGGGAGAAGATCTTAAAGCAGGACGGCAAGCTGGAGCAGACCTACTGCGGACTTCCGCTGGGCATGGACGAGAGTGTAAAGGTTCCGACGCTGATGTACCAGGGTCTTGCGACCGGGCAGGGAGTCGGCATCACGACCTCCTGTGAAAATCCGGAAGCTGCCATCAAGTACCTGGATTATATCTGCTCCGACGAAGGACAGGTGCTGGTGAACTGGGGAATTGAGGGCACCAATTATCTCGTGGATGAGGACGGACACCGTTACCGCGAACAGGATGAGATCGACGCGTCAAAAAATGATAAGAACTATAAGAAAACGACGGGCGTTGGTTTTCATAGTTATCCGTTCCCACAGTACGGCGTAGGCGTGGAAGATTCTACGGGCAGCACCTATACGACTGACAGCAGGGACTCGGTCATTGCGGAATACAATGAGGAGCAGAAGGCGGCCTGTGAAGCCTGGGGCGTAGAAGCACTGCTGGATATCTTCCCGCAGCCGGATGAATTTGAGACGCCGGATTATTCCCCGGTATGGGCCATGTCCAAGCCGGTAGAATTCGATGAGATCGGCAACAAGCTGGATGAGATCGCGCAGGCTTCCCTGATCAGCTGTGTGATGGCGAAGGAAGCGGATTTTGATAAGACCTATGATGAGATGCTCTCCGAGCTGGAAGGCTCCGGCATGTCGGAAGCAGCAGAAATGCTGACAGAGATCGTGAAGGGTAAGGCGGCTCTGTCGAAATAAGAGAATGGAACGGATGGCTGTTACTGCGAGCACCCCGGGTGCGGACAGTAACGGCAAAAGAAAAAGGGATCCATCTGGACCGAAAAAAGAACAGGAGCTGCAGCATTGATATGGCGCTGCAGCTCCTGTTTCTGCTCTTCCAATTTACATCCCCTTCTTCTTCCGATACTCCGCCGGAGAAGTCCCTTCGTATTTCTTGAATTTCCGATGGAAATAATCCACATTGCTGTACCCCACCTGTTCCGCGATCTCATACACCTTCAAGCTGCGGTCCTCCAGCAGTTCCTTCGCCTTCGCGATCCGCACCTGGTCCAGATAAGCATTGAAATTCACATCCAGCTTTTTCGTAAACAGCCGTCCCAGATACGAGCTGTTGTACCCGAACAGCGGCGCCAGCGTTTCCAGCTTCAGATTCTCCCGATAGTTATGCCGGATATAATGCAGCACCTCATCCAGCACATTTTCCCCGGAGGAATACCCCACGGAATGCATCCACATCTCGAACTGCTCCGCCAGAAACGCAATGATCTCGTAGAGGTAATATTTTTCCTCCACCAGGATGATGACCGAGGCGTTGGCCAGAAACGGCAGGTCCGCATGGGGGAAGGCCTGCATGATCTTCTGCTTCACCAGGATATAGATGTCGATCAGGAAATGCTTGATATCCGTGATCTCCGCCACGCACCCGGTAAGATAGGCGGACAGTTCCCGAAGCGTCCCGGTGATCAGAGTCGGGTTGTGGGACTGGATATAATTGGAAAATGCTTCCGCGTATTCCGGCGCCCGGTCCTGGGAAAACAGATGGGTGGAGGACAGGTGCCGGTGCAGCTCGTCATAGCCGATCACATGCTGATTCTGGGCGCAGAAAAACCGGCGGTCCTCCAATTGGCACACATCCTGATAGGACAGATGGACGTCCTGGATCTGGGACACCGGCTGTCCGTAGGTGAGGAAAATGGAGTCAAAGGGGGAGCCCTTCTGGGGCGCCGCGCGGTAATGCTGGAGCATATTTTCGAATCTTGCGATGGCAAAATTTCCTTTTAAAAGGATCACCTTCCTCTGCTCCACCTCCAGGATATCAAAGGAATGGTTGTCCTGGTTGGTGACCCGCATCAGGTCGGAAAAATTCCATTCCTGATAAAAGGTATCCTGATTGTAATTCCCATAGGTAATGACCTGGTAAATGCCGGCCTGCAGATCCAGATCCTGCAGATCCAGGGCGCGGCAGTCGCAGGTATTTAAGAGGATATCCCGGAGGATATTGTCCCTGGCCCGGTCCCGGTAATGGGAGTAGGAGCGGGAGGCCCGGGATTCCTTCTCGATCAGGTCATGGACGGTGCGAACGGACTGCTCCAGCTCATCTTCGTCAATGGGCTTGGTCAGATAAAAGTCCACGCCGTAGCGCATGGCGGTCTGAGCCAGCTTAAAATCAGAGACCCCGCTCAGGATAATGAATTTTCCCGAAAATCCGGCTTCCACGGCGGCCTGCACTACCTCAATGCCGTTCATTTTCGGCATCCGGATGTCCAGGAGTACCAGGTCGGGAACGAGCGAGAGGATCTTGTCCAATGCGTCCTGCCCGTTGACGGCGGTCCCGCAGAGCGTAAATCCGCAGTCCTCCCAGTCAATGATACATTTGAGTCCTTCCAGCACAAGCTGTTCATCATCTGCGATCAATACATTCATAGCAATTCCTCCTCTGCCGCGCACAGCGGAATGGTCAGTGTGACACAGGTTCCGAAGTGTTCCCTGCTCCTTATGGTGATCCCGTATTCCGGCCCGTAGAATAAATGGATCCGGTTGCTGATATTATAAAGTCCGACTCCATGCCCGGTATCCTCAGGCGGGGTGTCCAGATGGGATGCCACCTCCCGGAGCGTTTCCCGGGACATCCCCGAGCCGTTGTCAAAGACATATGCGCACAGCCGTGTCCGGTCTTTGGACGGCCGGATCCGGAGAATAATGTGCCCGTTCTCATCCAGATCCGCCAGACCGTGTGAAATGGCGTTCTCGATGACAGGCTGCAGAAGGATCGGCAGGATCTGGCAGGCTGCCGGATCCAGGCTTTCGTCCAGCTGCAGGTCATAATTGATGCAGGAACCGAACCGCAGCTTCATGATCGCCAGATACGTTGCGATGTAGTCCAGCTCCTTGTCCAGGGTGGTGGAGGTGGTCTGAGTATTACCGAGCACGTAGCGCATGGACTTGCTCAGCAGCTTGATGGCGTTGGCGACTCCCCGGTTTCCCTCCACAAATGCCTTCATCCGGATGGCTTCCAGCGTATTGTACAGGAAATGCGGGTTGATCTGGTTGGCAAGAAGCTTCAATTCCACCTGCTGCTGCTGGTTCGTGATCATCTGCTCCCGGATCTGCGCTTCGTAGATCCGGGCCTCCGCGCTTTTGAGCTTCTGCACCATGGTCTTCATGTCCCGGAACGTTTCCGTCAGCTCATCGTCCCCGCGGATGGTATCCACGATCTCATAGTCGTTGTTGCTGACCTTGTACATGGCAAGCCGCAGGGTATTGATCCGGCTGCTGAAATACGTGGCGTACAGGAAAATGATCACGGCGGAGATCAGCAGCGCCAGCGCCATGATCCCGATAAAGACCTCCAGAAGATGCCGCGTAGTGCCCACCGCATTGGGATCCGCGACGAAAATATGTAGCTGGTCCGAGGAGTGGTACAGGGTGGCTTCTGCATAGGAGCCGATCACCTTTTCCACGGCATCCAGGTCCGGGTGCGCTTCCGCATCCTGCGGATATAACAGAAAGCTTCCGGTGCGCGAATCCTCCGCCTCTTCCGACAGCTCCAGAGGAAACGGACGGCCTGCGTAATGCCGGTCCGAGCTGATAAAAACAGGCTCTTCATTGACATTGATGAAGATCTGATAATTCTGGTTGGAGATCAGGCTGCGCAGATAATCATTGGAAACGGACATCACAAGCACGGCGTAAGCATTTTTCCGGGGAAGCGGGATACGGCAGCAATAATGAAGCTCCCAGTAGGTCACCTCATTCTGCCCGGTGCGGATATCGCTGATCCAGAAATTGCCCGAGATCTCGGTGGATTTCTGATACCACCGGGAATCCCGGATCTCCTCCGTAAAAGGCAGGATGTACCGGTTGGGCGCCACATTTTCCATCAGCTCTTCAGGCGCATACAGGCGGAGGCTGGCGAGCATGGCGGTATTGGACAGGGTCTTGTCGAACAGGGCAGCCAGGTCGCCGGTGGCCTTCATGGGATCAAGCTCCGGATCCTCCGCGCACAGCAATTCCGCGATCTCCTGGTTGCTGATCACGGTCTCGTAGATGGAGTGCATATAGATCGATGTGGACACGATCGTGGAATGCACCAGCTGGGCCTGGGAACGGGTCAGGTCCTCATAGTGGGAAATGGTCCTGCGGTAGGTCAGGATTCCCAGCACGCTGCCGATGATGAGGACCGGGATCACAATGGCAAAGATAAACAGGGTGATGAGCTGGTGCTTCATATTCTTTTTTGAAAAATATTTTAGATGGAGGTTATGGATCATGGCGGCCTCCTCTTGAAGTTTTATTTCAGTTCCAATTGCTTCCTTAATTTATAGCCTTATTTTAACATAAAAATCCTCTAAAAAAAGTGGTATTTTTTTGCGAATAAATACGGTATTAATTATAGGGGTTCTTTCTTATAATGAGGGCGGACAGGGGGAAAGCGCACCCTGCCTGAATAGTTCAGAATTGTGCGACACTCACGGCAGATTTCGTCAGACGTGAGCATCAATAGGGCATACAGGAAAATGATGCCTGGATGACAGAAGGAGGACAGATCAACTATGAAATTTCACAATGGATGCTGGTTATTGAAAGAAGGATACGGGTGCTTTTCACCGGCACACGTTTATGAGGTGAGAGAAGGAAAGCGGGAGGTGACGCTGTGCGCGCCCACTTCCCGGATCGAGAAAAAGGGAGACACGCTGGGGGGCATCAACCTGACGGTCCGGATCACGGCTCCCATGCCCGAGGTGATCCGGGTGCAGACCTTCCACCACAAGGGAGTCCGGCCGGACG
>CATLCV010000063.1 GCA_949893755.1 uncultured Lachnospiraceae bacterium
TTCTGACGATCTATGACATGTGCAAGGCATTGGACAAGTCCATGGAGATCGGGGAAATCTATCTCTGCCGGAAGACCGGCGGCAAGAGCGGGGAGATCCGCAATGAGAACCATCAGAATACCGCGCGGAAGGCGAAGGAGCTGCACCTGTGGTAGGAGGACGGCGACATGCCTCTGACCGAAGGTGAGTGGGCGTTTCATAGAATCCGAGGCGGAACGATTATGAAATGGAATAAATTTCGTTTGAAAACGACGACCGAAGCCGAGGATATTGTCAGCAGCATGCTGATGGATCTTGGAATCCAGGGGGTGGAGATCGAGGATAAGATTCCCCTGACCGCGGCGGACAAGGAGCAGATGTTTGTGGATATCCTGCCGGAGACCGGGGCGGACGACGGGGTGGCTTACTTAAGTTTTTACCTGGACGAAGAGGAGGATGCGGGGGCAGTCCTTGCGGAGGTGCGCAGCGGGCTTTCTGAGATTTCCGCGTGGACGGACGTGGGGGAAGGCACCATTGAGGAATCCCAGACCGAGGATCTGGACTGGATGAACAACTGGAAGCAGTATTTTCATCAATTTTATGTGGATGATATCCTGATCATTCCGTCCTGGGAGGATGTGAAGCCGGAGGACAGTGAGAAAATGGTCATCCACATCGATCCGGGTACGGCGTTCGGCACGGGGATGCATGAGACGACTCAGCTCTGCATCCGCCAGATCCGCAAATATGTGACCGACCGGACCCAAATCCTGGACGTGGGCTGCGGCAGCGGGATCCTGGGGATGCTGGCGCTCAAATTCGGGGCCACTTATTCGGTGGGGACGGATCTGGATCCCTGTGCCGTGGAGGCGACCCATGAGAACATGCAGGGAAACGGCATCCGTCCGGACCAGTACGAGGTCATGATCGGCAACCTCATCAACGACCCGGAGATCCAGGAGCGGGTGGGATATGAGAAGTATGACATCGTGGCGGCAAATATCCTGGCGGATGTGCTCGTGGAGCTGACCCCGGTGATCGTGTCCCGGCTGAAACCGGGCGGGATATACATCACCAGCGGGATCATTGACGACAAGGAACAGACGGTCGTGGAAGCAGTGGAGCGGGCCGGGCTGGAAGTCCTGGAGGTGACTTACCAGGGTGAGTGGGTGTCCGTGACGGCGAGGAAATAAACGGAGCGCCGGTACATCTGCCGCACAGACAGGAGAGATAAAATGCATCGCTTTTTTATACAACATTCGCAGATACAGGGAAGCAGGCTGTATGTGGAAGGCCCGGATGTGAACCACATCAAAAATGTCCTCCGCATGAGGCCAGGAGACCAGGTGATGGTCAGCGACGGGGAGGATATGCAGTATCTCTGCGCGCTGGAATCCTTCACGGACGGGCTGGTGTGGTTTGAGATCGTGGATACCTGGAAGGAAAACCGGGAGCTTCCTTCGAAGCTCTACCTGTTCCAGGGGCTTCCGAAGAGCGACAAGATGGAGCTGATCATCCAGAAGGCCACGGAGCTTGGGGTGCATGAGGTGGTGCCGGTGGTGACCGGCCGGACGGTGGTCAGGCTGGACGAGAAGAAAGCGCAGAAAAAGACCGCGCGGTGGAATGCCATCGCGGAATCCGCGGCCAAGCAGTCGGGACGCAGCCGAATCCCACAGGTGCGGGAGGTCATGGCCTTTTCCGAGGCGCTTGCCTTTGCCGGGGAGCTGGATGTGCTTTTGATCCCCTATGAAAAGGCGGAAGGAATGGAAGCCACCCGGCAGGCCATTGAAGGGATCCGTCCGGGACAGTCGGTGGGGATCTTTATCGGGCCGGAGGGCGGATTCGAGGAGGCGGAGGTGGAGCAGGCCATGGAATGCGGCGCCGCGCCGGTGACGCTGGGGAGGCGGATCCTGCGGACGGAAACGGCCGGATTCGTGGTGCTGTCCATGCTGCTCTATCATTTGGAGTAGAAAGAGCATCCAGATGACTGCCCACGCGGCGCTGTGTAACCGCAGCGAATCAGGAACGACTCTCCCGGTTCTATCATATTTTGTAGGTAAGAAATAAAAAAAGGAAAAGTATCATGGAAGTTTACTTGGATAATTCAGCGACCACCCGGTGCTATCCGGAGGTCGGCGAACTGGTTTATAAAGTGATGTGCAGGGATTACGGCAATCCCTCCTCCATGCACCGCAAGGGTGTGGAGGCGGAGCACTATGTCAAGGAATCAAAAGAAATTCTCGCACGGCTTTTGAAGGTGAATGCAAAGGAAATTTTCTTTACCTCAGGAGGGACGGAGAGCGACAATCTGGCGCTGATCGGAACCGCAAGGGCGGCGCGCAGGTCGGGCAATCATCTGATCACGTCCGCCATCGAGCATCCGGCGATCCTCAATACGATGCGCCATCTGGAGGAGGAAGAGGGCTTTCGGGTCACCTACCTTCCGGTGGACGCCAACGGGCAGATCAAGCTGGAGGCTCTGCGGGACGCGCTCTGCAAGGACACGGTGTTGGTGTCGGTCATGTATGTGAACAACGAGGTGGGAGCCGTGCAGCCCGTCGAGCAGGCGGCAAGGATCGTCAAAAGCTATAACCCGTCGATCTTATTTCACACGGACGCGGTCCAGGGCTTCGGGAAATACAGGATCTATCCGAAGCGGCTGGGCGTGGACCTTTTGTCCGCCAGCGGGCACAAGATCCACGGACCCAAGGGGATCGGCTTCCTCTATATCAATGAGAGGGTGAAGATCACTCCCATTGTGTACGGCGGGGAGCAGCAGAAAAATGTCCGTTCCGGCACGGAAAATGTACCGGGGATCGCGGGGATCGGCCTGGCATCGAAGATGATCTACCAGGATCTGGACATGAAGGTGGCGCTGATGCGGGAATTGAAGGAGCATTTTCTGGAAGGGGTCACGAAGATCCCGAATACGACGATCCACGGGCTGACGGATGAGAACAGCGCGCCCCACATCATCAGTGTGGGCTTTGCGGGGGTCCGCAGCGAGGTGCTGCTCCATGCGCTGGAGGAGAAGGGGATCTATGTGTCCTCCGGTTCTGCCTGTGCCTCCAACCATCCTGCGGTGAGCGGCGTGCTCAAGGGGATCGGCGCGGCCCGGGAATATCTGGACGCCACGCTGCGGTTCAGCATGTCGGAGTTTACCACAAAAGAAGAAATTGACTATACGCTGGAAACATTATATAATTGTGTACCGGTACTGCGGAAGTTTACAAGGCGCTGAAATGGATCGCTGCAGGAAGCCGGTTCACCAGCGGCCTGGCACAGCGGATATGGGCAGAGGAACTCTGCCCTTTGGAAATCTAAAGGAGAACAGCATGAAGTTTCATTCATTTTTAATTAAGTACGGTGAGATCGGGATCAAGGGGAAGAACCGGTATATGTTTGAGGACGCTCTGGTTCGTCAGATCCGGTATGCATTAAAGGATGTGGACGGGACCTTTGCAGTCCGCAAGACCCACGGCAGAGTCTATGTGGACTGCGAAGGAGATTATGACCAGGAGGACGCGGCGGATGCCCTGAGCCGGGTGTTCGGGATCGTAGGCATCTGCCCGGTGGTCCGTCTGGCAAATGCGGGCTTCGACCAGCTCAAGGAGGATATCATCGCTTATGTGGCGGAGCGGTATCCGGAAAAGAATCAGACCTTTAAGGTGGAATCGCGCAGGAGCAACAAGCATTATCCGCTCAATTCCATGGAGATCAACTGTGCCCTGGGGGAAGCCATCCTGGAGGCATTTCCTCAGATGCGTGTGGACGTGCATACGCCGGATGTCCTGCTGAATGTGGAGATCCGGGAGGAGGTCTATGTCTATTCGGAGATCATTCCGGGACCGGGGGGCATGCCGGTGGGAACCAACGGGAGCGCCATGCTCCTGCTCTCCGGCGGGATCGACAGCCCGGTCGCGGGGTATATGATCGCGAAGCGGGGCGTTGCGCTGGAGGCAACCTATTTCCACGCGCCTCCTTATACCAGCGAGCGCGCCAGGGAAAAGGTAGTGGATCTGGCAAGGCTGGTGGCACGGTATGCAGGCCCCATCCGGCTGCATGTAGTGAATTTTACAGAGATCCAGTTATATATCTATGAAAAATGTCCTCACGAGGAGCTGACCATCATCATGCGCCGGTATATGATGAAGATTGCGGAGCATTTTGCTGAGAAGGACGGCTGCCTGGGGCTGATCACCGGGGAGAGCATCGGACAGGTTGCCAGCCAGACCATGCAGAGCCTTGCGGCGACCAACGCGGTGTGCAGCCTTCCGGTCTACCGCCCGCTGATTGGATTTGACAAACGGGAGATCGTGGAGATCTCGCAGAAGATCGATACCTATGAGACGTCCATCCAGCCCTTCGAGGACTGCTGTACGATCTTTGTGGCAAAGCATCCGGTGACAAGGCCGGATCTGGCGCGGATCGAAAAGTCGGAGCGGAATCTGGAGGAACAGATTGAGGAGCTTGTGAAAACAGCGGTTGAGACTGTGGAAGTGATCGAGATCCGTTAGCAGCCGGATGAAAAACAGGTGAGAAAGATCCGGATAGGCTGCTTAGATTGAACAAAAAAAGGCTGTCTCCTGTGTGAGACAGCCTGGTGCAGTGACAAGTTTATATTCAGATATTCGCTTGCCAGCAGGATTATTTGATAATGTACGCATCCAGGGCAGCCAGTATGTCCTCCAGTTCTCCATCAGCGTGGATGTTGAGGTCGATCGGCTTGGACAGATCCAGACTGAAAATGCCCATGATGGACTTGGCATCTATAACATATCTTCCGGATACTAAATCAAAGTCATTATCATACTTCGTGATCTCATTAACAAATGACTTCACTTTGTCGATTGAGTTTAATGAAATCTGCACTGTTTTCATCATGATATATCCCTCCTTTGGATGATGAGTTTGAAGGGCTGTTACGCCCTGCATTCATTCTACGGGATAGTCATGTAAAAGTCAAGAAAAAATGGTTACGATTCACAGTCATGTAAAATTGTGGTTACATGTCACACCCCGACCAATCACCACGCTGATTGGTCGGGAGGATGCACATAAAAGCTGGGATTCAGGCCGTCCATTGCCGCAGGCAATTTTAAATGACGGCCTGAGTTACTGGGCGCACCTGGTCAAGGTGTGACCAGTAACAAATTGTGGTTACTGTTCACATGGTGTCGTGCGCTTGCTACACGGCAGCCGGTCAATACAGTAACAAATTGTGGGGGAAGCTATGAGAAAGGCAGCATTGCATAATCTGGGGTGTAAGGTAAATGCATATGAGACGGCGGCGATGCAGGAGCTGCTGGAGGGGGCGGGATATGAGATCGTGCCTTTTCAGGAGCGGGCGGATGTCTATATCATCAATACTTGTACCGTGACCAATATTGCGGACAGAAAATCCAGGCAGATGCTGCACCGTGCCAGGAAAATGAATCCGGATGCGGTGGTGGTCGCGGCGGGATGCTACGTGCAGGCCCGGGAGGAGGGGCATCTCGCAGTGGATCCTTCGGTGGATATTGTGATCGGGAATAACCGGAAGAAAGACCTGGTGCGGATCCTGGAGGACTACCTGCAGGACGGCGCAGAGGAGGACGGGCAGATGAGCCGGGTGATCGATATCAACCATACCGGCGAGTATGAGGAGCTCCATCTGACAAAGCCGGGGGAGCATACCCGGGCTTATATCAAGGTGCAGGACGGGTGCAACCAGTTCTGCTCCTACTGCATCATTCCATTTGCCCGAGGGCGGGTGCGCAGCCGGAGCCTGGAGAGCGTCGTGGAAGAGGTGCGGGAGCTGGCCCGAAACGGCTACCGGGAGGTGGTGCTGACCGGGATCCATCTGAGCTCCTACGGGGCGGATTTCCGGAAAAAGGCTCCCGGTAACGAAGGCCCGGAAGCGTCCGGGAAAATCTTAAACAGGGAGGAACATTTCCACGGGGGACAGGAAGGAACAGACCTTCTGGCCCTGATCCGGGCGGTCCATGAGGTGGACGGGATCCTGCGGATCCGGTTGGGTTCTCTGGAGCCGCGGATCATTACGGAGGAATTTGTCCGGACGGCGGCGGGGCTTGAGAAGCTGTGTCCGCATTTCCACCTGTCGCTGCAGAGCGGCTGCGACGCGATTCTGAAACGGATGAACCGGCGTTATACGACGGCGGAGTATCTGGAAAAATGCGCCCTTCTGCGGAAATATTTCCGGAATCCGGCACTGACCACGGATGTGATCGTCGGCTTTCCGGGGGAGACGGAGGAGGAATTTGCCGCTTCCATGGATTTTGTGGATCAGGTTGATTTTTATGAGACTCACATTTTCAAATATTCCAGGAGAGAGGGGACCAGGGCTGCCGCCATGGCGGACCAGGTGCCGGAGCCTGTGAAGGCGGAACGAAGCCGGCGGATGATCGAGCTGGGGAAGAGGAAGCAGGCGGCGTATGAGAGAAGCTTTCTGGGAAAAGAAGTGGAAGTGCTGGTGGAGGAACGCATGACCGAGGGCGGCAGGGAATATCAGGTGGGACACACCCGGGAATACCTGAAGATCGCGCTGGAAGCGGAGGAAAATCTGCAGAATCAGATCAGAAAAATCCGGATAAATGAGGATTTACAAATTATTCATTGAATTTTGGATGGGTTTATATTAGAATAGTAGATAGAGTGTGTTTGAAATATGTCCTCACGGAGGATTGAAACTACAATAGGCAGCAGGAAGTGTCAGTGACTGCGAACGTCTTTTGCTCAGGCGGGCAGCGGAAATAAAAGGAAAAGCGCGGCGTTGCCGGGGGCTTTGTTTCGGGACTGACAGAAAGAACAGAAGTGAAATGGAGGGAAAAAACATGAGCGATTTAAGTAATACCCAATTCTTTCAGGTGGAGCCGGGACCGCAGATCTCAGCGAAGGACATTCTGGAGATCGTGTTCAAGGCATTGAAGGAAAAGGGATATAATCCGGTGAATCAGATCGTGGGGTATGTGATGTCCGGCGATCCGACGTATATTACCAGCTATAACGGAGCGAGAAGCCTGGTCATGAAGGTGGAGCGGGACGAATTGGTGGAAGAATTGTTAAAAGCGTATATCGAGCACAATTCCTGGGCATAATCTGTTATGAGGATCATGGGATTGGACTATGGGGAGAAGACAGTAGGCGTTGCGATCAGTGATGCCTTGCTTCTGACTGCCCAGGGGATTGAGACGATTGAACGGAAAGAGGAGAACAAGCTCAGACGGACCTGCGCAAGGCTGGAGGAGCTGATCCGGGAATATGAAGTGGGCAGGATCGTACTGGGGCTGCCCAGGCACATGAATCATGATATCGGGGAACGGGCGGAGAAGTCTCTGGAGTTTCAGAAGATGCTCATGCGGCGGACGGGCCTGGAGGTGGTCATGTGGGACGAGCGCCTGACGACTGTGGCTGCAGAACGGACGCTGATCGAGAGCCAGGTCAGGCGGGAGGACAGGAAGAAGTATATCGATAAGATCGCGGCGGTCTTTATCCTGCAGGGATATCTGGATTCTCTGCGGACAGGCAGTGCATCCGCGGAGATACAGGGCATAGAGTGAACAGGTGATGTGTCCGCGGAGATACAGAGGGAATGGAGTGAACAGGCGACGCATCCGCAGAGGTCCTGGTCAGGGCGCGGACAGGAGTCAGTATCGGACTTCACGGCAATAAGGGGAAGCAGAATGGAAAAGATTGAATTTACTTTCGATGATACGGATGAAGCGGTTGAATTTTTTGTATTGGAGCAGACGAAGATCAACGGTTCTACATATATCCTTGTGACGGATTCCGAGGAGGGCGACGCGGAATGTCTGATCCTGCGGGAGTCCGGCAGCGGGGAAGATGGAGATTGTATTTATGAGATCGTAGAAGAAGACACGGAATTGAAGGCGGTCTCCGGCGTGTTTGAAGAACTGCTGGAGAATACGGACATCATGATGTGATAAAAATCCTGCCGCTGTTCTTGCGCGAAAGCATGCGGATGGGATTGAAATAATATAGTAACTGTTTGGCGCCGGATGATGCCGCCCGTATGGATGGAATTTCGGGATGCATCTGATAGCCTGCCGGGCGGATACACGATACATAATATAAAGATGGAGGTGCATTTTTGAAAAAAGAGAATATTGGAAAGCTGCGTATCATTCCTCTTGGAGGGCTGGAGCAGATCGGCATGAATATTACTGCCTTTGAGTATGAAGACAGTATTATTGTGGTGGACTGCGGTCTTGCCTTTCCCGAGGATGATATGCTGGGAATCGATCTGGTGATACCGGATGTGAGTTATCTGAAGGATCATATTGAAAAAGTGAAGGGTTTTGTGATCACTCATGGACATGAGGATCATATCGGTGCGCTTCCGTATATTTTGAAGGAGATGAACCTTCCGATCTATACGACGAAGCTGACCATGGGAATTATAGAGAATAAGTTAAAGGAGCATAATCTGCTGCGGACGACCAGAAGAAGGGTCGTCCATCACGGACAGTCCATCAATCTGGGGCAGTTCCGCATTGAGTTTATTAAGACGAATCACAGCATCCAGGACGCGTCGGCGCTGGCGCTGTATTCTCCGGCAGGGATCGTGGTGCATACGGGCGACTTTAAGGTGGATTATACGCCGGTATTCGGAGATGCCATTGACCTGCAGCGCTTTGCGGAGATCGGAAAAAAAGGCGTGCTGGCGCTGATGTCAGACAGCACGAACGCGGAGCGGAAGGGATTTACCCAGTCGGAACGGACGGTAGGAATTACATTTGACCATATTTTCGCAGAGCATCAGAACAGCAGGCTCATCATCGCCACGTTTGCGTCCAATGTGGACCGTGTACAGCAGATCATCAATTCTGCATATAAGTATGGACGGAAGGTGGTCGTGGAAGGACGGAGCATGGTGAATATCATTTCCACCGCGTCTGAGCTGGGCTATCTGAATGTGCCGGAAAATACGCTGATTGAGATTGACGAGATGCGCAACTATCCCCCGGAGAAGATGGTATTGATCACCACAGGAAGCCAGGGGGAATCCATGGCGGCGCTGTCCCGTATGGCGGCGGATGTGCACCGGAAGGTGACGATCCAGCCTACGGACACGATCATTTTCAGCTCCAATCCGATTCCGGGAAATGAAAAGTCTGTTTCCCGCGTGATCAATGAGCTGTCTGCGAAGGGAGCCAATGTGATCTTCCAGGAGGCACATGTGTCCGGACATGCCTGCCAGGAGGAATTGAAGCTGATCTACTCTCTGGTGAAGCCCAAGTATGCCATCCCGGTACACGGGGAATACCGTCACTTAAAGGCCAATTCGGAGGTGGCGCGCTCCCTGGGGATTCCGAAGGAAAATATCTTTATCATCCAGTCCGGCGATGTGCTGGAGCTGACCAGTGAGTCGGCGAAGGTCGTGGACAAGGTGCATACGGGAGCAATCCTGGTAGACGGTCTGGGTGTCGGAGACGTAGGAAATATCGTTCTGCGCGACAGGCAGCATCTGGCAGAGGACGGCATTATCATCGTTGTGCTCACCCTGGAGCGGGGAAGCAACCGCTTACTGGCAGGTCCTGATATCGTGTCCCGCGGATTCGTGTATGTGCGGGAGTCGGAAGGGCTGATGGAGGAAGCGAGACACGCCATCTCCGACAGCCTGGATAAATGTCTGGCAGGCCGGAGGACGGACTGGAACAAGATTAAGACATCCATTCGGGATACCATGAACGACTTTATCTGGAAGAAGACGAAGAGACGGCCGATGATCATTCCGATCATTATGGATGTGTAAAAAGGATATGGAAGAAATGGTTTCAGGCAGGCCGGATATCGGTCTGTCTGAACTTTTTCCGCCTGTACGGTTGCAATCCGGAATCTCAGTTTTATGCAATTTATTGCAATAAAACTGAGATTGTGGATTAGCAGCCTACGCATAAATGAGCAAAATGCGGCTGCCTTAGCAGACGCAAGAGTGCGATAGCACGGATTTTGCGAATGGATGCGCAGGCTGGATGATCTTTAGATCATCCAGCCGTACAGATGGAAACATGTCCGCCATTGGCAGTGTTTTATTAGGAAAGGGGGATGGGAAGATGATCACAGAGGAGAGAGTGGTTACGTATATCCGGTCTCTGGAGACGGAGGAGTGTCCGATGCTGGAGGAGATCGAGAGGGAAGCCCTGGAAGAGGGGGTTCCGATCATCCGCAAAGAAACACAAAGTTTTTTAAAGACACTGATAAGTTTACAAAGACCTGAAAAAGTTCTCGAAATCGGAACGGGAGCAGGCTTTTCTGTGCTGCTGATGTGCGAATACGCTCCGGAGGACTGCCGGTTTGTAACGATCGAAAATTATGAAAAGCGGATCCTTGCGGCCAGAGAAAACTTCCGCCGCGCGGGAAGGGAGCAGCAGATCACCCTGATGGAAGGGGATGCCCTGGAGGTGCTTAAGAGGCTGGAAGGGAAGTTTGATTTTGTGTTTATGGATGCGGCGAAGGCGCAGTATATCCATTATCTGCCGGAGGTGCTCCGGCTCCTCAGGGAGGGCGGAGTTCTGGTATCGGACAACGTGCTGCAGGGCGGGGATGTGTTTGAGTCCCGGTTTGCGGTGGAACGGCGGGACCGGACGATCCATGCCCGGATGCGGGAATACCTGTATGAGATCAAGCACAGTGGGGAGCTTGTGACCTCCATCCTTCCGCTCGGGGACGGCGTGGCGGTAAGCGTGAAGGCGGGGGCTGCTGACAGAAGTGTATGAAAATGTGTATGGGAAAGGAATCATGACATGAGAGATTATCCGGAATTATTGATCCCGGCGGCCAGCCTGGAGGTCTTGAAGACGGCAGTGATATTCGGTGCGGATGCGGTTTATATCGGCGGAGAAACTTTTGGGTTGCGCGCGAAAGCAAAAAATTTCACGATGGAGGATATGAAAGAGGGAATTGCCTTTGCGCATACCCACGGTGTCAAGGTGTATGTGACGGCCAATATCCTGGCGCACAACCGGGATCTGGACGGGGTGCGGGAATATTTTCAGGAATTGAAGGAGCTGCGGCCGGATGCTCTGATCATTGCGGACCCGGGGGTCTATGACATTGCCATGGAGGTCTGTCCGGAGATCGAGCGGCATATCAGCACCCAGGCCAATAACACAAACTACGGAACGTACCGTTTCTGGCACCGGCAGGGAGCCAGCCGGGTGGTGGCGGCGCGGGAGCTTTCCCTGGAAGAATTGAGGGAGCTGCGCAGGAGGATTCCAGAAGAGCTGGAGATCGAGGTGTTTATCCACGGATCCATGTGCATTTCCTATTCCGGAAGGTGCCTGCTGAGTAATTATTTTACAGGGCGGGACGCCAACCAGGGGGCCTGTACCCACCCCTGCCGCTGGAAGTACGCGGTGGTGGAGGAGTCCAGGCCGGGAGAATATCTACCGGTCTATGAGAATGACCGGGGGACCTATATATTTAACTCGAAGGACCTGTGCATGATCGGACATATCCCGGAGCTGGTGGAAGCGGGGATGGACAGCTTAAAGATCGAGGGACGCATGAAAACGGCTCTGTATGTGGCTACGGTGGCCCGGACCTACCGGAAGGCGCTGGATGATTACCGGGAAAGCCCGGAAAAATATCAGGAACAGATGCCCTGGTATCAGGAGCAGATCTCGAACTGCACCTACCGGCAGTTTACCACCGGATTTTTCTTCGGAAGGCCGGATGAGAATACCCAGATCTACGATGAGAGTACGTATGTGAAGGAGTATACCTATCTGGGAACTGTGGGGGAAACGCGGGACGGGCTGTACCGGATCGAGCAGAGGAATAAGTTTTCCGTGGGAGAACAGATCGAGATCATGAAGCCGGACGGCAGGAACGTGGAGGTCCGGGTGGGCCGGATCGTGAACGAGGACGGGGAGGAGCAGGAGAGCGCGCCCCATGCGAAGCAGATCGTGTATGTGGATCTGGAAGGGAAGGCCGAGAGGTATGATATCCTGCGGAGAGCGGAATAGACATACAGAAATTTATTTTCGTGCTGGATAAATGGGATTTCCTATTTTGGGTTTTCCGAGGAAGAGGTGGATGGACTATACGAAACATATCTGGAACGGACAGCGCATCCGAATGTAACAAGAGAGGGACTTCGGACCTGGTACAACGGGTATCATACGATGTCAGGCGGCAGAGTGTACAATCCGCGTTCAGTGGCGGCGGAATTGACCAACAACAATCTGGGGAACTATTGGACGAGCTCCGGCCCTTATGACGAGATATTTTACTATGTCGAGAAAAATGTGGACGATGTGAGGGACGCGCTTGCACTGATGGTATCCGGAGTGCCGGTTCGGGCAAAGATCCGGGAATATGCGGCCTCATCCATGAGCCTGACTACAAAGGAAGAAATATTTTCCGCGATGGTGGTCTATGGTTTTTTGAGCAGCGAACAGGGGAAGGTATTCATCCCGAATAAGGAACTGATGGATCAATTTGAGGAAATGCTGTTAAAAGAGCCGTCTCTGGGATACGTGTACCGCCTTGCGAAAGAATCAGACCGGATGCTTGCGGCAACCATTTCAGGGGATACGGATACGATGCTGTCCATTTTGGAATATGCGCACAACACGGAGATTCCGCTGCTCAGATACAGCAATGAAACAGATCTGGTATCTGATGCGTTTCCAGGGAGAACTGGCGGAAAAGCGGATGTATCAGGGACGGATCCTTGGAGTCGGGATTGCATATGATAAAGGAAGTAAAAAGCACAGCTGTAAAATAGAAGTGCTGGAAGAACGCGAAATGGAGGCCGAACAGCCTTGAAGCATTTATAAAATATGTTCCATAGGTAAATGAAAAGAGGCTGTCGGAACATACGGTTTATCTGCAATATATTGTCTTGAGATTCGATGAATCACAGCAGCATATTGCAGGTATACAGTAATTTTCCGACAGACCTATTTCGAGCAGGATTTTGTGAAAATAAGCTGGAATCACACGACAAACAATCTATTTGAAAATGAGAGCTTTGTCAATGAAATACCTTATTCTGTAAGAATATGAATCCTGATTAAATATTCTCTTACTTTTTTAACAAATTGTTCCGCAAATATTACCAGTTCTTTGGTCTCTTCCTTATTTGCTACATAGAAGTCATCATAGTCCGAGGCATTTCTGATCTGATCCGCATAGGATATTTTCTGATAGTCCTCAGATGTAAATGTATGATCTCCATTATGGATAAAGTGGAAATTAAATTGTTTTAAGCATCCATTATGTGTTGTGACCTCAATTTCTTTCGAAGCTAACAATCCTTTCAGAACTTTTTCAATTGCATAGAATGCGCGATTATTCGCAGATTTATATGCTTCTTTTTCTAGTAATAATTTTGACTCCGTCAATAATTCTTCCGCACGTTCCATTCTGACTTTTGCTAATATAAAGTAATACGTTTTATCCATACAGTACTTCTCCATCTCGCTCGATACTTTTGAAATATGGGTACCATGTTTTTTTCTGTATAAATTCTATACAGGGAATACATACAAAATTGATAACCACATAATATTCCATTGCCAGTTTTGTTGCGATTTCTGCAAGTATCTTACTATATTTTTTTGCGTCATTTCTGTTGCAGCTTGTGAGTAAAGCAATATCAATATCAGAATCTTCCGTATAATCACCTCTTGCACAGGAGCCGTAAAGGATGACTTTTTCTATATCGTTCTGCATTTTTTCGCGAATTAATATTACGACTTCTTTTTTTACTTTTTGTATGTTATCCATCTGTAAGCCCAGATCAACCATATTCTTCACCACCATTTCAATGGATATTACAGCTATAAACATTACAGTTTCGATACTTATATTAATATTATAATCCGCATCAATGAAAAATATCAATAGCAAATTATGAGTATAAGGAGTGGGGCTTTGTGAAATAAGCTGATATCACACGACCACTTCCAGAATCTTCTTCCCATCCAGCAAAATTTCATGCATACCGGTCTGCTTTTTCTTATTAAAATTAAAACTCAGAAGATACCCGGTATCCTCATTATAGTAATCCAGATAAGAAAGAAGCTGCTGTTCTCCGCGCTTGTGATAAGCGTCTCCCCGCCACAGCTTGAGTTCAACGATGAAATGCTGTCCTCTGTAGTCTACAATGACGTCTGTCCGCGTCCGGTCGCGGGTCTGGGCTTCGATATAGTAATTTCCGGCGCCGTTGATAATCGGACGGAGATACATGAGAAAAATCCGGCGGCCCTCGTTTTCAATGAATTTTTCGTCGGCATTTCCGCAGATTTCCACAAAATATTCAAAAAACTTTTCCATGACGAGCTTCATCTGGAGCATTCCATGTACAATAAACTGGTTTTTGCCGTCCCAGCTTTCCGGCAGGGAGGCAGAGGCCAACTCATCCTCTGAGAGAAACAGGTTGTACAGCTTTGTCTCAAAAATCCGGTTCGCAATTGCCACAGAACCATCCATATTTTTCAGGAATCCGAACATGACCCCCATATTGATGATCGGGCTGCTGTTTTCAAAGGAATACCGGGTTCCACGGAACAGGATATCCTTCATGCGGTCTTTCAGCAGCGGATATTGCTCCAATGTCTTCACCACATCATCAAAAAGTGTATTGGAGTCCTGCAAAAAGATTCGGACTGCTTTCAGAAATCCTTCCTTTGTCCAGGCATCCTTCTGCAGAGGAAAATCGTCACTGCCGGCGACCTGTTCATCGATCAGCATACAGAGACGAGATACCATATAAGGATATCCGTCCGTATAATCATAGAGCCATTGGGCAAAAGCAGGGATATCCATGCCGGTATGACAGTCATTCTCATATGCGGCAAGCATTCCGGCAATGTCATCCGGCCGGAAGCTCAGATCCATCGTAAAGTCAGCGGCTACATTCCAGGGGCTGTTATATTTTGATTCTTCACCCGGATGGAGCTTAAGCTTCAGATTTTTGACATCGTAGACTCCTGCGAGTATGACAGAGTGAAATGTGGCGTCTCTTTGCTGCTGCTGTTCCAGATATTTATTTCGAAGCAGACCAAGGAAAGATAAAAAAATCTGATTATCAGAGCTTTTATCCACTTCATCGATCATGAGAATGATCTTTTTCGCATTGCATGTACATAAATCTGTGATACGGTCGCTCAGATCATGAAATGGAAACTCAGAGGAAACGGGCTGGGACCAGGCATCTATGAGCGCCGGAGCAGCTCCCTGCAGCTTCAATTCCCGTCTGATATTGCGGATGAGTCCCCTGGCAAAGATCTCCATGGAACGAAACAATTCGTCTGCCGCTTCAAAGCTGAGACGGATCACCGTGTACTGCTCTTTCAGACGTTTTTCCAGGAGATACAGAGTGGTCGTTTTCCCAAACTGACGGGCACGGTTGATCGTGAAATAGCTTCCGTTCGTGATATAATCCCGGACAATCCGGTCAATGCGTTTTTCAATATTTACCATATAATGCAGCTCTGGTATGCAGACTCCGGTGATATTAAATCTTTTTGGCATAAGGCTCCCTCCCGGGTGAAATGATGTTGGTGTCTTTTTTTATGGCAGCTGTAATGTTATTGTAGCATAGGGAAAGCGTGCAGGCAATCTTTGTGCATCACAAAGTTTTCACAAAAATATTGCACAAAATTATGGAGTAATGTATAGTGAAAAGAAAAAGGATATATTGAAAGAATTTGAATAGCACCCGGCGGCAATGCGGGTGCTATTCATATCAACGTATGCGGAAAGGCTGCCTGCGGCGGGCTTTCCGCGTCATGTCAGGGAGGAGCGGCGCAATGAAACCAAACGGAAACCAATATAAAGTCATTGTTGTAGACGACGAAGTCATGGCAGTCAAGGCCATTTGCTGCATCATAGAAAAGCAGTGCCCGGAGTTTGAGGTGGTGGGCACGGCCGGGAACGGGAGCGAGGCGCTGGAGCTGATCAAGAAGACGTCCCCGGACCTGGTGCTGACGGACGTGGAGATGCCGGTGAAAAATGGCCTGGAGCTGGTCCGGGAGGCCAGCGGGATGCGGCCGGACCTGTGCTTCTGCATCATCAGCGGCTATCAGGATTTTGAGTATGCCAGGGACGCCTTCCGGGGCGGGGTGCTGGATTACCTGACCAAGCCCATCGTCCCTTCCCAGATGCTGCGCACCATGAAAAATGTGGAAGAAAAGCTGAGGAAGTTCTATTATGACAGGCGGGTCGGGATCTTCCGGAAGATCTGCGTGGGAGAGAGCATTTCCCTGGAGGAGATTCAGGCGTTCTTTCCATATAAAGAGTTTTATGCTGCGCTCCTGCGGGAAAACGGACTCCCGAGAAGGTATTCCCCGGCCAGGGAGCCGGAGCTGTACGGAACCATTGACGAAGCCTACATGGTCTTTGGGCGGGACAACATGGAAGAGCTGTTTCTGATCCCGAAGGAGGTATTGGGAACGCAGCCCCTGATCGACTACATGACCAGGGTAGAGCGGCGGCAGAAGACGGAAGGGTCCTATACCACCCTTCTCTATTATGGGGAGGCATTTTCCGGACCGGAGATCTCGGAAAAGATCCGGGATCTGTACTACTGGCTGAATACGCTCAGCACGGTGGGACTGTCCCAGGTGGTGGACCTGGATCAAAAGCGGCTTCTGATGGGAAGGGTGCCCTCCCCGGATACATCGGAGCTTTCCGGCATCCTGCAGGAGATGGAGCAGTACGCCAAGACCGGCAGATACGACCAGATCCAGAAATGCATTGCAAAAGCATTTTCCAGGTGGGAGGAGGAGAAACGGCCGCAGATCTGGCTGGAGCAGGCGGCCAGGCGGACCCTGAACTTCATCCGCATGCAGGCCAAAAGCGAGGAATCCCTGATTGAGAGCGAGTACCAGTTTGAGGATGCCTTTTACTATTCCACAAGCATGGAGATGCTGCGGCAGAACCTGTACATGCCGATCCATCAGCTGACGGAAAAGGAGAAGGAAAACATCAAGGTAGACTCTCCGGAATTTTTTGAAAAGATCAAGGTCTACTTAAGCGACCACATTTCCGAACCGCTCTCCCTCCAGGCCATCTCCAACCTGTTTGCCATCTCCCAGGCGTACATGAGCAAGCTGTTCCGCAAGTACACCAGGCAGTCCTACAACCAATACCTGACCGGGATCCGCATGGAGCGGGCAAAGCAGCTCATGGAAGAGAACAGCGAGCTCTTTGTGAAGGACATCGCGGAGATGGTGGGCTACCGGGACCAGTTCTATTTCAGCAGGATCTTCCACTCCTATACGGGGAAGAGTCCGGCGGATTATATAAAGTAGAACGGCCTGTCAGGGCGCCGGACGATGATTTCCAGGGGGCAGGCCATGCCGCACAGCAGATAAAAGTGTTCCAGCTGTGCGGTTGGATGCTCCAAGGAGCATCCAACCCACTTATCCATTCGCAAAAACCGTGCTGACGCACTCTTACGTCTGCTAATGCAGCCGCTTTTTGCTCATTAATAAGTGGGTTGCTGATTCGACAGGTCATTTTCATTGCAAATAAATTGCATGTAAATGACCTGTCGAATCGCAACCGCACAGCAGATAAAAAGTGTTTCGATTTTTCAATAGCATTGTTTTGAATCCTCCATGTACTTTTCGATGTTCAGCAGGTAAAATAAACCCATGTTGAAACAAGAAAACGAACAAGGAGGATTCAATTTATGAAGAAGAAAGTTTTGTCACTGATTCTTGCAGGTACGATGACACTGGGACTGGCTCTGACCGGGTGCAGCGGCGGTTCTGACGGCGGCGGATCCAGTTCCGACGAGGGAACACCGGCAGCAGAAGAGGACGCAGGCTCCGACGAGGGCTCCGGAGAGGGCGGAGACAAGCCCTACGCAGGAGTTACCCTGAAATGGTGGGCAGGCAACGCAGAGAACAACCCGGGCACGCAGGCGGTGATGGAAGCGGCTACCGAGAAGCTGGGTATGGAATTCGAAGTAGAAGTCAACCCGGGCGGATCCGAGGGAGACAACATCATCAAGACCAGGATGGCATCCGGCGACCTTCCGGATTTTATGGCTTACAATTCCGGCTCCAAGCTGTATGACCTGAACCCGTCCCGGGGCTTCATGGACATTTCCGACTGGGACATTGTGGACAAGTTTGACGACGCGTTCTTAAGCTCCGTTACCATTGACGGTGTCGTATACGGCGCTCCCCAGTCCTCCACACAGGCAGGTGCGGTGATCTATTACAAGCCGGACTATGAAGAACTGAAACTGGAGGTTCCCCACACCTGGGATGAATTTGTAGACAACTGCAAGGCACTGGCGGATGCGGGCAAGACTCCGGTATACTTCACCGGCGGCGAGACTTGGGCAACACAGGTACTGTTCCTGGGCGACTACTACAACATTGCGGCAGCAAATCCGACCTTCGCGGACGATTACACAGAAGGAAAAGCAAAATACGCGGACGTTCCCGAGGCAACCAGAAGCTGGACCAAGTACGAGGACCTGGTAGATTACCTGAACGCTGACAAATCCGCGGCAACCGTTACAGACGGAAACTTTGCCATCGCGACAGGCGAAGCGACCCACTGGTTCATCCTGACCCAGCAGCTTCCGCTGATCCTGGAAAATGTGGAAGATCCGGACGATATCGGTGTATTCGGAGTTCCCGGAGACGATGCGGACGACCACGGCCTGACCGTTTGGGAGCCGATGAGCTGGTATGTAAACAAAGATACCGAAAATGTGGACGCGATCAAGGCATTCTTCGAGTTCTACTATTCCGAGGAAGCGCTGGATCTGTATTTCGGAACCTACGGAGCAAACGGACCGTCCTGTATCAAGGGCTATGAGCTGCCGGATTCCGTATGCAGCGCGGTACGTGTAGACATGCAGAAATATTTTGACGACGGAAAGACCGTACCGGCACTGGAATACCAGTCCCCGATCAAAGGAACGACCTGCGAGCAGATGACCACGGCAGTCGGCCTTGGACAGATGTCCGGCGAGGAAGCAGCCGCGATGTATGACGACGACTGCAAGAAGTCCGCTGTACAGCTTGGCTACGATTGGGAATAAAAACCGGATAGCCTGAGAGAGAAAAGTGTGGCCGCCTGGATGTGCCGGGCGGCCATTCATATAAAGAGGAGGTTTTACTATGAAGACAAAAAAAGAACGGAGCATGTACCCCGTCTGGTTTGTCCTTCCGTCCCTGATCATTTTCGTGGTCTTTTTCCTGTGGCCGATCGTTTCTTCCCTGTACTACAGCCTGACCGTATGGAACTTTGAGACCGCAAAATTCTGCGGACTTGACAACTATAAGCTTTTCTTTTCCGAACATTCCATGAGCTCTTCCGTGATACATACCCTGATCTATGCGTTCGGGACCAGCGCGTTAAAAGTCATTCTCGCGTTTTTTATCGCCATATTCCTGACCAGCAAGATCAAATCCAAGGGCTTCATCCGTTCGGCAGTATTTTTCCCGAACCTGGTGTCCATGATGGCGGTGGGCCTTGCCTTCTCGTACATGATGCACCCCACCAAGGGGCTCTTAAATATGCCGATCCAGGCACTGGGCGGGACACCCATTGATTTCCTGGGGGATCCCAAGACCGCGCTTTTGAGCATCATCCTGACCGACGTGTGGAAGGGACTTTCCATTTCCGTGGTCATTTATATCGCGGGCATCCAGTCCATTGACAAGACTTATTATGAGGCGGCCTCCATCGACGGGGCGACGGGATGGCAGCAGCTCAAGCACATCACCCTTCCGCTGGTGGCGCCTTCCCAGAACTCCATCATCATCCTCTCCCTGATCGGCGGGCTTCGCTCCTTCGACCTGATCTGGGCGATGACAGGCGGCGGCCCCGGCTTTTCCACGGACGTACTGGCATCTGTCATTTACAAGCAGTACGCGGCCGGGTTCTACGGACTTTCCACGGCAGGCAACGTGGTCATGCTGATTTTGATCTCCGTGATCGCATTCCCGCTGCAGCATTTCCTGAATAAGAGAGAGGAGGCGATCCAGGGATGAAAAAGAAAAAAAGACTTCTCCTCCTGGGAGATATCCTGGGCGTGCTGGTGACCTGCGTCATCTTCCTGGTCCCGTTTTATTTTATGCTGGTGCAGTCCCTGAAATCAAAGGCAGAGGCCAACAAGCTGTCCATCAGCTGGCCCAGCGAGCTTCATTTTGAAAATTATATCGAAGTATTTAAGCATGGAAACTACCAGCTGGTGACCGCCTTCAAAAACAGCGGGATCCTGACATTTTTCACCGTGCTGGGACTTCTGGTGACCGCGGCCATGGCGGCCTATGTGATCCAGAGACGGCGCGACCGGCTGATGACCGGCATCCAGGCCATGATCATGCTGGGACTGATGATCCCGGCGGCGATCCTGCCTACGATCCATCTGCTGCAGAGCATGCACATTTACAAGACCATGTTCTCCATGGTGATGATCGAGATCGCCCTGCAGACGCCCTTTGCGATCATGCTGTACCGGGGGTATATGGCTTCCATCCCGAAGGAGCTGGAGGAAGCGGCACGGATCGACGGCTGCAGCAAATGGCAGATCTTCTGGAAGGTGATCTTCCCGCTGCTCAAGCCCATCCAGGCAACACTGATCATCCTGGTCGGCGTGCAGACCTTCAACGACTTTACGAATCCGCTGTATTTCCTGCCGGGTTCCGAGAATACGACAGTTCAGCTGACACTGTACAGCTATCAGGGACAGCTGGCCAGCAGCTTCAATCTGCTGTTTGCCGATATCATCGTGATCACGCTCCCGATGCTGATCCTGTTCATCATCTTCAATAAGAAGATCGTAGATGGTATGGTGGCCGGCTCCGTCAAAGGTTAAGGTAACAATTATGAAATTTCGCAGTAAGATGGTGCTTGCATATACCACTGTTGCACTGTTAGTCAGTCTGATCCTGGGCATTGCGGTGGCCAGGATCAGTCTTCAATATGAGATGACCAGCCAGAAAAATAATCTCCGGGTCACCGCAAAATCCTATGTGACCCAGATGGATGAGCGGCTCAGCCGGATGGACTCCATCATGAAATACATCCTGTCGGATACGGTCATGCTGGAGAGCATTACCTGGCTGGCGGAGGACCAGTACGGGGAGGTCCCGAACCGCTATGTGCTGGACGCAAGATCCAATCTGGGCACCAGGCTGACCACGGAATACATCATGAAAAATTCACACCGGACCGTGTTCTTCAATCAGTCCTCGTTTCTGGCCAGCAGCGCCACCTACACAACGGGAGCGGGGATCTTGCCGAAGCAGCGCCTGATCTCGGACTTTGAGGTGGAGGAGATCCCTTACCTGGAGCGGGCGGACGCGGCGGACGGAAATTCTGTGATCGTCATTTCCCATCCGGATTACTGGAGCGCCAATGACAAGGTACCGGTCTATTCCCTGATGAAAGCGCTGCGGGGAGAGGGAATGGGCTACCTGGAGGTGGAGAACCGGATGGACAGCCTGGAATCGCTGGAAGCATCGGATCCGGACATTGAATTCATTCTCATTGTGAATGGAGGAGAGATCCTTTACGCCAGCAACGGAGACTACGGAACGGAATTGTCTGAGGAGGACCGCAAACGGCTTCGGGATCAGCAGGAGAATCAGGTCCTGACGGAAGACGGATCGATCTATACGAAAGCGTCCTCCTCGGAGTTTGACCTGACGGTACTGGCGTATAAAAAGAACGTGCTGCTGGAAAAGGAAAGAGGGCAGCTTTTTTCCATCTCCTTTGCGGCAACGCTGGCCACCTTCGGCATCAGCCTGGCCATGATCATTTTCTGGGCAGGGATCCTGACCCGTCCCATCAAGCGTCTGCAGGAGACGGTGGAGCATACGAATATCGAAAACCTGCAGGACAACCGGCACCTGGAGGCGGCCGGGGCACTGGACGAATTCCAGGAGCTGATCCGGGCCTATCAGGCCATGATGGTGCGTCTGGACGAGGCGCTGCAGAATGAGAAAAAGGCGGCAAAGCTGCAGCTACAGGCACAGTTTGACACGCTGCAGGCGCAGGTGAACCCGCATTTTATCTACAATGTGCTCAATACGATCTCGTCCCGGGCAATCCTGGACAACGACGAGGCCATCTGCGAGATGTGCGGCTCGCTGGGAACCATGCTGCGCTACTCTACGAACAACAAGGAGCGGTACGCCTCGGTGGAGAAGGAGCTGGAATACCTGGACAGTTATTTTTATCTGCTGAAGGCCCGCCATGAAAATTCCCTGGAAGTAAGTATCGATGTGGACCGGGAGATCCGGCGGCAGACCATCCCGAAGATGACCCTGCAGCAGCTGGTGGAAAACTGCGTGAAGCATGGGTTCCAGAACATGGACGCCGGCAGGCACATTTCCGTAACAGGGAGGGTGCTGGCGGACCGCTGGATCATCCGGGTGGAGGACAACGGCTGCGGCGTTCCGGAGGAAAAGCTTCTGGAGCTGCAGAGAAAGCTGGAGGAAGCGCGGAAGGATATTCTGGAGAGGGCCAAGCCTGCGGAGATGGAGATCGGCGGCATGGGCGTCGTGAATACCTATGCCAGATGCCTGCTGCTGTATTTTGAGGACTGCGTTTTTGAAATGGAAAATGTACCGGACAGCGGGGGATTTGCGGTGACTGTGGGGCAGAGGAAGCAAAAGGAACATTGAAAACAGGAAGGAAATTGACTATGAAACTTGAACATTTAAAAATCAACCATCTGACCAATCCGCTGGGCTATGACCTGGCGAATCCCACCATTTCCTATGTGGTGACGGAGGCTGCGGGAAAACGGCAGGTCAGCGCGCAGGTGCAGGTTTCCCTGAAAGAGGATTTTTCGGAGATCCTGTATGACAGCGGGGAGTGTGACAATGTGGTCAGTACGGGATTCGAGATGCCGCTCACGCTGTCTCCCATGACCCGATATTACTGGAAGGTCCGGGTGACGGATGAGACGGGGGATTGCGCTTGGAGCGAGGTACAGTGGTTTGAGACGGCAAAAACGGTGACCTGGCAGGCGAAGTGGATCACCCCCAGGCTGGAGAAGCAGGTCCAGGCGGCGGTCTGGCAGGAGATCGAGATCGAGAAACCAGTGGCAAGAGCCCGGGCCTACGCGGTGGGCTTGGGTCTCTATGAGTTCTATGTCAACGGGGAGAAGCAGGGGGAGGAATGCCTCCTTCCGGGATTCTGCGATTATGACAGCTGGATTCAGTACCAGACCTATGAGCTGAGTCTGAAAACCGGAAAGAACCGTGTGGAGCTGCTGCTGGGAGACGGCTGGTACAAGGGCCGCTACGGGATGCGCGTGAAATATGAGAATTACGGAGACCGTCTGGCGGCATTGGCGGAGATCCATGTCTGGTACGAGGACGGCACGGAGGAAGTATTCGGCACGGATGCGAGCTGGAAGTCGAGAAAGAGCCGGATCGTGGACAGCGGCATTTATTCCGGAGAGGTGTATGACGCGGGGCTGGACGTCAGCGAGATCTTCGGCACAGAGCTGATCGAATTGGGATATGACCGCCTGTCTCCCAGACTGTCCCCGCCGATCACCGTGCATGAGCGGATCAGGCCTGCGGAGGTGATCCATACGCCCGCAGGAGAGACGGTCCTGGATCTGGGGCAGAACATGGTGGGGTGGCTGGCCTTCCGCTGCAAGGCGCCTGCCGGGACGAAGCTGCATTTCCAGTTCGGGGAGATCCTTCAGGACGGGAATTTTTACAATGAAAACCTGCGTACCGCAGAAGCGGAGTACACATACATTTCAGACGGGATGGAGCGCTGGGTGCGTCCGTATTTTACCTTCTACGGGTTCCGCTTCGTGAAAGTGGAAGGCTGGGAAGGGGAACCGGATCCGGAGGATTTCCGGGGGCTGGTGATCCATTCGGACATGGAAGAGCTGGGAGAGATCACCACCTCGGATCCGTTGGTGAACCGTCTGGTCCTGAATGCGAAATGGGGCATGAAGGGGAATTTTGTGGACGTGCCCACCGACTGTCCTCAGCGCGACGAGCGGTACGGATGGACCGGGGACGCGCAGATCTTTTCCGGGACGGCCAGCTACTTTATGGATACCTGTGCATTTTACACCAAGTTCGGACGGGATCTGTATGCGGAGCAGGTGAAGATGAACGGCAGCGTGCCGGATGTGGTGCCGGTTGCCAATTACCCGGGAGACGCTTCCACCGCCTGGGCGGACGCGGCCACGGTCATTCCCTGGAATGTGTATCTGCATTACGGCGACAAGAATATCCTGCGCCGCCAGTATGACAGCATGAAGGCGTGGGTCGATTATATGAAGCGGGAGGACGATGGAGACGGCGCGAAACGGCTGTGGCAGACGGGAACCCATTACGCGGACTGGCTGGCACTGGACGGCAATTACGCGGGCGGCGTCTACGGCGCGACAGACCCGGATCTGGTGGCCTCCGCCTACTATTATTATTCCGCAAATATTGTGGCAAAGTCCGCGAAGATCCTGGGGAAGGAAGCGGACGCGGAGAGCTACGAAACACTGGCGCGGGAGATCCATGACGCCTTTGTGAAGGAATATTTTACACCGGCGGGAAAGCTGGCGGTGGATACTACCACGGCTTATGTGGTGGTCCTGTACATGGGCCTGACGCCGGATTTTGCCTACGAAAAGGTGCGCAAAGGTCTCCTGAACCGGCTGAAAAAGAACTTCTACCACCTGGATACGGGTTTTGTGGGAACGCCTTACCTGTGCCGGATGCTCTCCGAACACGGGATGAACGACCTGGCGTACCATCTGCTCCTGGAGAAGGGCTATCCGGGATGGCTGTATGAGGTGCTCATGGGCGCCACCACCATCTGGGAGCGGTGGAATTCCGTGGAGCCGGACGGAAAGATCAGCGGAACGGAGATGAACTCGCTGAACCATTATTCCTATGGATCCATTGTGGAATGGATGTTCCGCAATATGGCCGGGATCAATCCACGGGAAGATTATCCGGGATTTAAGAGATTCCGGATTGCGCCCATGCCGAACTATCAGATCGGAAAATCCGAGGTACGCTTAAGGTCCGCGTCGGGGATGATCGAGTCGGCGTGGGAGATTGACGGGAAGCAGTTAAAGTTCCGGTTTACGGTGCCATTTGATACTCAGGCGGAGATCGTGCTTCCGGATGCGTCGGCGGAGGTGATCCGGCAGCAGGCCGGAGCAGTGGGTGAGATCCGGCAGGACGGGAAGAATGTGGTGTTCCTTGCAGGGGCGGGAAGCTATGAATTCTGCTATGAGCCAACCACACCGTACCGGAAGACCTACAGTCTGGATTCTACCTGGGAGGAGCTGCAGGAAAATCCGAAGACCAGGGCGGTTCTGGATCGGGAATACCATTTCGACAGGATTCCGTTTGAGAAGGAGCTGTGTACCCTGGAAGAGCTGACCTGGGCGCCGTTTACCGGGTATGGCGTTACGAGGGAAAAGCGGGAGAGACTGGATCGGATGCTGCGGGAAGTGGAATAGCGGCTGCAAAAGGCATTAAGAAAGGGTTCTGCAATCATCAGAACCCTTTCATACAGCTTATTCTGCTCATATTTAAACTCTCCGCAGCGGAGAAACCGGGAACTGCACCCGATGGAAATAAACTATGCACAGAGAAATATTATGATTCGGAAAATCAGCCGGCAAGGGAAATGGAACCTTTTGACGGGCGAATCATATTAAGATTGAAAAAAGGAGTCCACGCATGAACTCCTCCGGCCGCGGGCCCCACAAGCATCCGCAGCACAACCACTAAAAATAGTATACAGCAATTGATATCAGAAGTCAATCTATATTTTAGTGGTGGGTGTAGATAAAAAACTTTGGTTTTTTTATCCCTGCAGTAAAAAACGGCAAATGCACATTTTTACATTGTGCGTCTGCCGTTTCGTCATTTCATTCTCTTAATGTGGTCTGAAAAAAATGTAACCA
>CATLCV010000064.1 GCA_949893755.1 uncultured Lachnospiraceae bacterium
CTATGCGGAAATGAGGAATATATGTCAGAGTATCTTGTAGATATAAAAAATGAGCGGCTTTCCTTTTTCACACCTGCAGGAGAAGTGAAAGCGCTGAATGATGTCTCCATTCATTTGAGAGAAGGATAAGAGCTGGGGATCGTCGGGGAAAGCGGTTCCGGCTAATCCGTAACAGCATACAGCCTGATGGGACTGACGGCTTATCCCGGCAGACTGATCGGGGGAAGCCTGTATTTCAACGGCCATCAGGTGGACCAGATGACGGACAAGGAGATGCGCGGTATCCGCGGAAATGAGATCTCCATTATTTTCCAGGATCCCATGACCAGTCTGAATCCTGTGTATACGATCGGAAACCAGATCATGGAGGCGGTTCTGCTCCATACGGATAAGACGAAGGCGCAGGCCAAGGAGCGCGCAAAGGAGCTTCTGGAGCTGGTTGGGATCAATGAGCCGGAGAAGCGTCTGAAGCAGTATCCCCATGAGCTTTCCGGCGGTATGAGGCAGCGTGTGATGATCGCGATCGCGCTTGCCTGCGAGCCCAAGCTCTTGATCGCGGACGAGCCCACGACGGCTCTGGACGTGACCATCCAGGCGCAGATATTGGAACTGATGATGGAATTAAAGGATAAGCTGGGAATGGCGATCATTATGATCACCCATGACCTGGGCGTGGTAGCCAGCATGTGTGAGCGCATTGCGGTCATGTATGCGGGAAAGGTCATTGAATACGGTACTGCGGAGGACATTTTCTACAATCCGAAGCATCAGTATACGAAGGGACTGATCCGTTCCATTCCGAGAATTGACGCGAAAGAGCATGAAAGGCTGGTTCCCATCGAAGGGACTCCGGTGGATATGCTCAATCCTCCCAAGGGATGTCCCTTTGCGCCCCGATGTGAGGAGTGCATGAAGATCTGTCTGCGGGAGATGCCTCCGGTCACCAATTTTGACCGGATCCATTATACCCAGTGCTGGCTGATCCAGAAGGAGGAAATGGAGAAAGGAGCTGCAAAATGAGCGAGAAACAGAACAGCTTCATACAGGTAGAGCATTTACAGCAGTATTTCCCGGCAGGAGGCTTTGGGAAAAACAAAAAATATATTCAGGCCGTAGATGACGTGTCCTTTACCATTGCCAAGGGGGAGACCCTGGGGCTGGTAGGGGAATCCGGCTGCGGCAAGACCACCACCGGGCGTACACTGCTTCGGCTGTATGAGCCCACCGGGGGAAGGTTTGTTTACGATAATGAAGTGATTTTTGATGTGGAGAAAAAGCAGTTTGTGGACATGCTTCCCTACCGGAAGCGGATGCAGATCGTATTCCAGGATCCCTATGCAAGCCTGGATCCGCGTATGACGGTGGGGGATATTGTCGGCGAGGCCATCGATGTCCACAAGATGGCAGCGAATAAGCAGGAGCGTTATGATATCATCATCGAAATGCTCCGGAGAGTGGGACTGAACTCCGAGCATGCCAACCGGTATCCTCATGAGTTCTCCGGCGGACAGAGACAGCGTGTGGGGATTGCCAGGGCGCTTGCGGTGCGGCCGGAATTTATCGTCTGCGACGAGCCGATCTCGGCGCTGGACGTGTCCATCCAGGCACAGGTCATCAATATGTTTGAAGACCTGCAGGAGGAGATGGGGCTGACCTATCTGTTCATTGCACATGACCTTTCCGCGGTGAAGCATATTTCCAACCGGATCGGTGTGATGTATCTCGGGCGGATGGTGGAGCTTGCGGACAGCTATGAGCTGATCACCCATCCTCTGCATCCTTATACGAAGAGCCTGATCTCCGCGATCCCGATCGCAGATCCGAAGATCGCAAAGGAGAGCAAGCGTATCGCGCTCCAGGGAGATGTGCCGAGTCCGCTGAATCCGCCGTCCGGCTGCCGGTTCCGTACCAGGTGTCCGTATGCGGATGAGCGCTGTGCACAGGAAGCGCCGGCGTGGCGTGAAGTGGACAGAGGACATTTTTCCGCCTGCCATCATATTGACCGGCTGGATTAAGGGGCGGGAACAGTTCGTTGCTGTATCGGCCGGATGCGGTGCGGCAAGTGCACCGTATGAACAGTAATAATTTTATCCGGCATTGGTTATGATAAACAAATACAGATGCCAGAAAACGTGTCCGTATTGTTTATAGAAAACAGAGTGCCCGATATTGACGGAAGCACTCAAAGTAAAGAAGGAGGAAACATAATGAAAAAGAAAGTAATCGCTTTATTACTGGCGACTACAATGGCTTTCAGCCTGGCAGCCTGCGGTGGCGGCGGCAATAACCAGGGGGGGGGATAATAGTTCATCCCAGAGCGGTACAGAGGAAGGTACTGACGAGAGCGGCGCCGACTCCGGTGAGAAGATCCTTTCCGTTCAGATCGGACCGGATCCGGAGACCATTGACCCTGCATTGAACAGCGCGGTAGACGGCGGAAACATGCTGCTGCACTCTTTTGAGTGTCTGCTGATCGTTGACCAGGACGGACAGCTTGCACCGGGACAGGCAGAGACATGGGAGACCAGTGAGGACGGCCTGACATGGACCTTCCATTTGAGAGACGGCCTGAAATGGTCTGACGGTTCTGACCTGACAGCCAACGACTTCGTTTACAGCTGGAAGCGTGTATGCGACCCGGAGGTTGCGGCTCCTTATGCAGAGACCGTACTGGGTATGGTAGAAGGCTATGACAAAGCGATTGAGGGCGATCTGGACGCACTCCAGGTTGTGGCAGAGGATGACAAGACTCTGGTTGTAACTTTAAGCAATCCGTGTACCTATTTCGGAAGCCTTGCGGCATTTGCGACACTGAGCCCGGTACAGGAAGCGACCATCGAAGCAAACGGCGACGGATGGGCAACCTCAGCAGAGACTTATATCTCTAACGGATCATTCTATGTATCCGAATGGGTTCCGGGATCTCACATCCTGATGAGCAAGAACCCGAATTACTGGAATGCGGACGCGATCAAGCTGGACGGCATCAAGTTCAACCTGATTGAAGACGCGAATGCATCCTACAGCGCATACCAGACAGGCGAAGTACTGATGATCAAGGACGTTCCGACCGAGGAAATTCCGTCTCTGGAAGGAAATTCTGATTATTATGTAGATCCGATCATCGGAACCTACTATCTGAGCCTGAACCTGAACAGAGAGCCGTTCACAGATAAGAACGTGCGTAAGGCACTGAGCCTTGCGATCGACCGTGATTATGTTGCGAATACACTGATGCAGGGAACCTATTCACCGGCAAGCAACTTCATGGGACCTGGCTGGATCGATATGGACGGCAAAGAATTCATGGAAAATGCAAACGGCGGACAGCCATATATTGACATCAATAACCACGAAGCTAACCTGGAAGAGGCGAAGAAGCTCCTGAAGGAAGCTGGATATGAGAACGGGGAAGGACTTCCGTCCATCACCTACTCCACCAATGATGCTGGTTACCACAAGGTAGTTGCTGAATATCTGCAGGAAGCATGGGCAGAGCTCGGCGTGGACCTGAAGGTGGATATCGTAGAGTGGGCAAGCTTTACACCGATGCGTCGTAATGGAGACTATGATGCTTCCCGTAACGGCTGGGTCGGAGATTACAGCGATCCTTCCAACATGTTAGACCTGCTGTATTCCACAAACGGAAACAATGACGGTAAGTTCAACAATGCGGATTACGATGCTGCAATGGAACTTTCCAGATCTACACTGGATCCGGATGAGCGTTCCAAGGCGCTTCATGAGGCAGAGGATATCCTGATGGAAGAAGCAGGATGTGTTCCGGTAGCTTACTACAATGACTTCTGGCTGCAGAGCGACAAGATCACAGGATCCTGGCATTCACCGTACGGATACTGGCACTTCATGTATGCAGATATCACTGACGGCGGTGCAGACACAGAAGGTGCTGAGGATGCAGGCGCTGATGAGGCAGAAGGAACCGAAGACGCTGAAGAAGCGGAATAATTGTCCGCAAGCCATATATAATGGACTGAATTTTTGGGACTTCCCGAGAGTGATCGGGGGGTCCTTTTTTTCTATAAAAATTCAATGACTTTGAATCAGGTTTGTAGTACAATTGTTATAAGCATTCAGAACGAAAAAACAGTTCCGAACTGCTATAGACAAAAAATTCGGGTGTCTTTTGAAAGAAGGTGATGAGTAATATGGCAAAAATTTTTAACGTGGCAGCGGTCTGCAGACCAGAGCAACATTATATGGTGGACATATCCGGGAGATTGGAACAGATTAAGCAGATGGTGGACGCAGGACAGTATTTTACAATAAACAGGGCGAGGCAGTATGGGAAAACGACAACCCTGAAGGCGCTGACAAAATTTCTGGATAAAGATTATGTGGCTGTAAATTTGGATTTTCAGAGGATGAGCTATTCGGACTTTCGAAACGAGGAAACATTTGTGATGGCATTTGCAAGAGAATTGTCATATATGCTTAGATGGAGAAAAGACATTCCGGAAGAAATATTGGAAAAATTAGAAATGCTTGCAGAGGGAAATGTAAAGAACCTGGTATTGTCTGTACTATTCAGATATTTCAATCAATGGTGCCAGGAATCGAAAAAGAAAATCGTGCTTATGATTGATGAGGTGGACAGTGCGAGTAATAATCAGGTATTTTTAGACTTTTTGGCACTGCTCAGGGTGAATTATATTGATCGTGATGAAGTACCTACGTTTCACTCCGTTATTCTTGCAGGCGTGTATGACGTAAAAAATTTGAAACGGAAACTGACAGCAGAGGCTGGGCATAAGGCATATAGCCCATGGAATAACAGTCCATGGAATATTGCAGCGGATTTCATAGTAGATATGAGTTTTTCCGTGAAAGATATTACCGGAATGCTGCTCGAATATGAGAGCGATCATAAGACAGGTATGAATGTCAGTCAAATAGCGGAAATGCTTTATGAATATACTTCCGGATATCCTTTTTTAGTATCCAGACTATGCAAGCTGATTGATGAAAGAATCAGCGGGAGCGCGGAATTCCAGGACAAACAGGCGGCATGGACAAGGAGTGGATTTCTGAAAGCAGTTCATTTATTGCTGAAAGAAAAAAATACATTATTTGAATCATTAGTAAATAAATTGTCGGATTATCCGGAATTACGGACAATGATTTATTCATTGCTTTTTGCCGGGAAGGCGATACCCTATACTCCTTTAAATCCATCCATACAGATTGCGGAAATGTTTGGATTTGTAAAGCAGTCCGAAGATGATGCAGTGATTTCAAACAGGATTTTTGAGACGATATTATATGATCTGTTTTTGTCAGAGGAACTGCTGAATCATAAAATGTATGATGCAGGATTAAAAGATAAAACACAATTTATTCAAAATGGCCGCTTGAATATGGAATTGGTTCTGGAAAAATTTGTGACACATTTTGATGATTTATATGGAGATCAGGACAAGACATTTTACGAAGATGATGGGAGAAGATATTTTCTTCTATATCTTCGTCCTATTATCAATGGAAGTGGAAATTACTATATAGAAGCTGAAACACGGAACAGGGAACGAACGGATGTTGTGGTGGATTTTGGTGGGGAGCAGCTGATTGTAGAGTTAAAGGTTTTTGCGCCCGGAGCGCTTTCCATAAAGGTTTACGAGAATGGAAAGTGCGTAGGGCAGGTTAGAATGCCGCCGTCAGCAGGCGGAGAGGAAAGGTATTAAGAAAACCTTTTCATCCTACGACTTATCCGAAAGGGAAACCGGACGGGGAGTGTAGCATGTCGTTGCGTAAGCGGATGCATAAGACATATATAGCCAATAAAAGTTGAACTGCATGAGGATGAAAATCAGGTGAGGGTGAAAGCTATACTGCCTGAAGAGGAGCCAGAGCATGGGAATAGGGCTTCCTGACTATGAAAGTGGATGATACATAGCCTGTCACACTGTTCTTTCTCCATATCTGGAAGGACAGGAGATACCTGTGGCAATGCAGCCGGGGGATACCGGAAAATGGCGAAATCTCCACCCCACCACCTGAGAGCTGATGTTCTGCCTGTACCACCGGGGATTGCCTCCCGAAAAGGGTAAGGTAACAGAGCCGCCGTAGTAGTCCGGGGAACCCTGAACAGACAGGGAAAGCCGTAAAGACGGATGCGGTAACGCCGCTTACATGGCGAAGGGCGGCAGTCAGTCTGTTTAATACAAAATAGGAGGATGCGAGAGGCATCATGAGAGAGCCAAAAAGAGTATTGAACGAGCTAACAAAACAATCTCGTAAGGAAGGATATCATTACCAAAGACTGTATAGGAACCTATACAACCCAGAGTTCTATCTGCTGGCATATCAGAACATCTATGCCAATCAAGGAAGTCTGACCAAAGGCGCTGATACCATCACACTGGATGGAATCAGCCAAATGCGGATAGACCAGGTCATCCGGTCGGTCAAAGACCATAGCTACCAACCGCAACCGGCAAGAAGGACATACATTGCCAAAAAGAACAGTGACAAGAAAAGGCCGTTAGGCATATCATCCGGAAATGATAAACTGATACAGGAAATCATAAAGATGATACTGGAAAGTATATATGAGCCAATCTTTCATGAAAAATCGCACGGATTCAGACCAGAAAGGAGCTGTCATACGGCGCTCATGCAGGTAAAGAGTATTTTTACCGGGGCAAAATGGTTCATAGAAGGGGATATAAAAGCCTGTTTCGACAGTTTTGACCATCATATACTGGTGAAGATACTGAGAAGACGAATCGTTCATTGAATTGATCTGGAAATTGCTGAAAGCCGGATATCTGGAAGACTGGAAATATGTAAACAGTTACTCCGGCATACCTCAGGGCTCTGGATGCAGTCCAATACTGGCAAACATATACCTCAGCGAATTAGACTGGTATATAGAAGAGATGTCAAGAAAAATGGACACAAGGGAAAAGAACCGGAAAAAGGTAAATCCAGAGTACGGAAGAATCTGTGCAGAAATAAGCCGGAAGCGAAAGAAAAATAAAAAAGAATGGGAGCATCTGGACCAAAAGAGCCGCAAGGAAAGACTGAGAGAAATCAGAGAATTATCGAATAAGCAGTTGCAAATCCAGCCACAACTGGAAATAGAGGGTCAACGGAAATGGATGGAATACGTCAGATACGCTGATGATTTTTTGATTGGAATAGGCGGAAGCAAAGGGGATGCCAGGAAGATAAAGCAAGAAATCGCCGAATACCTAAAGGAAGAACTCCACTTAACGTTGTCAATGGAAAAAACCAAGATAACGCACACATCAGAAAGGGCAAAATTTCTGGGATATGAGATAACAGTAATGCGTGATAATAATACCAAAAAGGTAAGATATGGCAAGCAAATAAGGCGGTGCAGAATCTATAAAGGAAAAGTCAGATTATATATGCCGCATAAGAAATGGGAGAACAAACTAAGGGAATACGGCGCAATTAAAACAGCCAAACATAAAGATGGAAGTGAGATGTGGAAAGCGAAGGAGAGACGGGAATATATCACGAAAACGCCGGCAGAAATCGTGAGTAGATATAACTCAGAAATAAGAGGGATATACAACTACTATGCGATTGCACATAATGTATCCGTATTGGGGAAGTTCGGTGGATTAATGAAATATAGTATGCTCAAAACGCTAGCCGCAAAATACCGCACAAAAGTCAGCAAAATAAAAAAGAGATATGAAAGAAATGGAGACATTATCGTACCATTTCAGACAAACAGCGGACAGAAAGAAATCACGTTCTACAATCAGGGATTTCGGAAACAGAACTGGGCGAGCAAACAGGTGGAAGATACTCCGGTTACCTTCGGGCAATATGGATATGAGAAAGAAGTCATCCGAAGGTACAAGAATAAATACTGTGAGTTATGCGGAAAGCATGACATGAGCATAGAAATCCACCAGGTAGCAAAGATGTCCAGACTGACAGGAAAGTGGCAATGGGAAAAGGTAATGATGAAAATCCGAAGGAAAACGCTGATGGTATGCCCTGCGTGCCATGAAGCAATTCATAACGAGACAAGTCCATTAGCTATAGGCTGAGGGAGAGCCGTATGCGCTGTAAGGTGCAAGTACGGTTTGGGAAGGAGTAGGCTCTGCGGGGCCTGCTTACTTCATGGCGCGGCGACGCGTACCACACGAGGGGAGAACAGCAGCTGCTGGACTATCTTTCATACTATCATCTGGACAAAGGCTATATGCTTAGTTTCAATTTTAACAAAAATAAACAGATCGGTGTGAAAAAAATAGAATTAGAAAACAAGATTCTGGTGGAAGCAGTGGTATAAACGGTAATTAAAAGGTGCGTGCAGGCATATGGTAGAGGTTCTTTAAGGAGGAAGGGTTGATGAGTTCGATCACAATTCAGAAAATGGGTATTTCGGATTTGGATACAGATGCTATCGTAAACGCTGCCAATAAAGAGACGGGCCATTGCGATACAGGATCAGCGGCAATAAGAAAGTCAAAAAACAAGCCAGGGAGCTACGACGACTTTGTCAGAATGGCAGTATGCGGTATGGACAAAGCGGCTTTTGAAGGGCTAAAAAATATGCTGCTTGACGGCTATATATCATTTTCAGTTGTCAAAGATGATGACATTACTCTTGATATTCTTGCCGAAAAACTGTGTGATTATTTCTGTGCGGTAGAGCTAAAAACAGGGAAACCGTTTGAAAAAATGCTTGAAGCCTATGTGAACGGGCTGGATGCTGTGGTTGAACCCTGTATCGCAAAGACACCCTCTACAAAGAAAAATGATCCAGACCCGGTTGTTGTACCTAGATCAAGGAAGTACTATGAAAAAGTGGCAGAGGGAAAAAGCAAAAAGAATCTGACGTTTACACAGCTGACTGATTATTCCCGGTTGATGCTATGCTTGTACACGGCAATCATCAGAAATAAAGGGGGAGTTATCGAGAACTTTGACTATTCTGTAGAAAGTCTTGATCCGGAGCTGGTTATTAACGCGATGAAAAAAGAAGAGGTTTCCATTATCGTTCCGTTCCCGAAAAAGAAGAGGTTTGATCTGCATGAACGATACGGTATGGATGAATGTTCTCTGGTCATATCCATCATAATGCTGTGGACAATCATTAACGGAAAAGTCCAAGGAGAGTGTGATCATGAGTAATGCAATTGTTATCAATACATTGGAGGAATTGAAGGCATTCCTGAACGAAAAAGGTGTAATGGAGATTGCCGTCAGAAATCAGAATAAGAGGTTTAAAGCGTTTCAGAAAGTGATGATCAGCAACCCTCCGGAGACGCAGGAAAAAGAACTGGCGGAAAAGGTCATACATGCCCTTAATAAAAATACTGCCATGAATGAGCGGAATCTGAAGCTTCTTGGGGAAGTCACAAAGCTTGAAAAAATTGGAATTCTGTTTAATGGGCTGAATCTATGCGCCACCTGTGCGGGCTTCGCAATCATGTATGCGAAGTTGGATCAGATGAGCATACAGATCAATCAGCAGCTCTGTCAGATTCAGAAATTGATCAGGCAGGGTCAGGACATACAAAACGATTATGAATTTAACAAAGTTCTTTCCGATCATACAGATATGCTGGACAGTCAGAGAAGACAGCAGCCTTATTCAGAAGGATGCTTCGAGTGATAATAGTACGCTGATTTTTTCCATATTTTCCATGCTTGCTATGTTTACGGTCTCCTTACGGACCTTTGACGAGATTTATTTTTTTAATAATCATGAGACATTGGGAGATAAGGATGTATGGCATATGGCCCATGAGAAATGGATGAGTGTATATGATACTCTTTCATCGGAGTGGTTTATAGAAAAGCTTCAGGATTATGGAACCTTTGAAACGAAACTTACAACGCTGGGGGTTGATATTTACTATATCAGTCTGCTGGATCAGGTGGCGGAATTAAAGGAAGAAATCGAGGATAATCAGGCGTTGATCGTTGCGATGGGTGATACTGAGTTGTTTGGCAGGTTTAAGGAAATGAGTTCCAAAGAGATCGCCGACTCGATAGAGGCTGCATATAAAGAGGCGGGAGCCGGAATGGATGGGACGGTTATTAGAGCCGCCTATGAGGATGCGATGCAGCTGGCAGCAATGACATAAGAGGAGAATGGCAAATGGACATATCTGTAAAAAATGCGTATGACAGACTGGCTTCAGCCTGTGATAGTGTCAATAGATTACAGCAAAAGGAAAGTGAAAAGCGAAAGGAGCAGTTTGCCGCAGATATATACGGTTTTATAAGTCGGATTTCCAAAGCTAATGCCAAGGAAAGATATGCCTATTTTGATGAAGTATATCAGAATGGAAAATATCCGTATCCTGAGCCATATTCTGGACGTGTTGATGGACTGCCGGGATTATTTGTATATTTGAAGAGTTTTAGTCAGAGATTAATGGGAGCTATGGATGTTTGTCCTGATGAAATATATATCACCTTCTTTGCGGAACTGGGAAGATACTACCTTTTGAGCAGATATGATAAAAAGGACATTGATGCACAGGAGTATATGAGATATATCAGGTCTTTGAAGGACAGCATTTCCGAAAGGAACGAAGGGCAGGTCAAGATGCGCCATTCTTCTGCAGTAACAGATAAAGCGGCAGGAGTTGTGGAAAAGCTGAATGCTGCGGAAACACAGCATTGCGATGAGCAAAAAAAGAATGTGGAAAATCAATCATCAGAAGCAGAGCCGGAAGAAACCCTGGAAGAATTGTTGGCAAAACTGAATGCATTGATTGGACTTGACGGAGTAAAGCATGAAGTAACATCTTTGATTAACCTGCTGAATATAAAGAAAATCAGGGAATCCAGGGGAATGAAAACAGCAAATGTGTCTAAACATCTTGTGTTTCTGGGAAATCCTGGAACGGGCAAGACGACAGTTGCAAGACTGCTTTCGAAAATCTATAAAAGCCTGGGCGTGTTGGAAAAAGGTCAGTTGGTGGAAGTTGACAGAGCAGGGCTTGTTGCAGGATATGTTGGACAAACAGCTTTAAAAACAAAAGAAAAAGTCGATGAAGCGATGGGCGGCATCTTGTTTATCGATGAAGCATATACGCTCGCCAAGGGTGGAACGGATTTTGGACAGGAAGCAATCGATACCATACTGAAGGCCATGGAGGATAACCGTGAGAATTTTGTTGTAATCGTTGCCGGGTATCCTGAGTCGATGGAGAAATTTTTGGAATCCAACCCGGGATTAAAATCCCGTTTCAACAAAAATATTATATTTGAGGATTATTCCGATGCGGAGATGTATTCTATTTTCGGTTCATTCTGTAAACCATACGGAATGAGACTGAGCTATGAGGCAGATGCGCAGCTGAAAGATTATCTGAGATGGCTTGTTGAAAATAAAAGCGATCACTTTGCAAACGGAAGAGAAATGCGGAATCTGTTTGAACTGATACTGTCGAATCAGGCAAACCGATTAGCTGACAGTACCGATCTTACGGACGAAGACTTGAATGAAATTCAGATAAGTGATCTTCCTGGAGGGGTGATAAAACTTGGAAAATATGGTCAGCGAAATCTTTGTGCAGATGACGGCGGCATTGAGATATGAAATAGAACTCAACTATGTGAAAAGGACAAATGTTAAGCAAAGATGTGTAGAGGTTCTTTAAGAAAGCATGAAAATTTGATTTGTCGGCAAAACTGAAATAAACGAGGTGATAAACGTGTTATTAAAATATAGTGTATCAAATTTTAAATCAATCGGGCATGATATAGAGTTTAGTATGTTTCCGACAACACCAGATATAGATGAAAAATATACAAAAGAGATTCAGACAAAAGCCGGAACGTGGAAGATATTGAAAAGGGGCGCTTTTTATGGCCCGAATGCTTCGGGGAAAAGTAGTTTTATCGAGTCGATTGATTTTGCCAGAGATTTTATAGTTGATGGCAGCCCTTCCGGAAAAGGAACGGCGATCAATCAGTTTAAAGGCGGATTTGAGGATCTGGATCAACAATCTGTATTTCAATTTACTTTTTTGGCAGAAGATGATCAAGTGTATGAATATGGATTTTCGATTGATTCAAGGCAAGTATATGAAGAATGGCTGATGATTCTTACGAAAGATGGATTTGAGCCATTGTTCGAGCGACAGACAGATGCAGAAGAAAAAACAAAGATAGAAATAAAATCTAAATTTTCCTATAAAGATCCTAAAAGCAGAGAACTGGCTGAATTATTAAAAGAAACACTCAAAGAAAAGCAGAAAAACCAGTTATTTTTATATAAGCTATATGATAATGGAGTAAAGAGAGTAGAACCTGTGATGGAGTGGTTCCGATCTATTCAGGTTATCTTTCCAGAAACGGAAATACGCTTTTTGCCAATCCGAATCCGTCGGGATATGGATTTTCAGAAATTTATATCTGATAGTTTAAGTAAGATGGGTACAGGTGTCGTAGGAGTATCAGCGGTAAGTGAAGAATTGGATTTCCATGATTTTGCCGAAAAGGCAGAGTTCTCTAAAGAGTTCATTCAGGATATTGAAGAAAGAAGGCAGGGAATCATCAGCATAGGCGGAAAATATTATATATTTGGAGAAAAGCAGGAGAATCGAATGATTCTTGTCCAAATTAAATTTGAACATAAATTAAATTCTGAAAGTGTGGAATTTGACTTGGAAGATGAGTCTGATGGAACGCGGAGACTATTGGATTTATTACCAATGCTGTTTGCCATGGACAAAAAATCAAGAAGCATCTATTTGGTGGATGAGATTGACAGAAGCCTTCATACAAAGTTATCAAAATATTTGTTGAAGCTTTTTCTGGAAAATAGTGAAGAATCAAACTGCCAGATTATCTATACGGCACATGATGTGAATTTAATAGATCTGGACAGTTTTGCACAGGATGAGATTTGGTTTGTAGAAAAGAAATTGACAGGAGAAACAACGATAAAACCGATGTCTGACTTTGATATCAAGGGAGACCAGGATGTTCTGAAGGCATATCTGAATGGACGTTTTGGAGCAGTTCCGGTGATCAAGGGGGTGTAGCAGATGCAGCTTATGCATAGAAGAAGTAAGCCCTTTTCTATAGAAGATCCATATAGAGTCAAACGGCCATCCACTTCTAAAATTATATTTTTGTCCTGCGAAGGAAGTGTGACCGAGGAAGAATATATAGAAATTTTGTCTCAGATATATGATGGAGTGAAGGGGAGAGTGCAATTAATTTCTGTAGCTGAGGATGAAGTACACACACGTCCGCAGAGACGGACCATAGAGCAGAGACAGGTATTGGGGAAGTCAAAACCTTGGCAGTTGGTTGAAAGAATCGACAAATTTAAAAGAGAAAAAGAAGCAACCTATGAATTTTCAAAATACCCGGAAGATGAATTCTGGATAGTTGCAGATGTAGACGATAATTTAGATAATCACAGAATTGAATTCGAAAATGCAATTCAAGAATGTGATGAAAAAGGTTATAAGTATGCAGTAAGTAATCCTTTTTTTGAAATATGGTTATTGATGCATCATGACGATGTAAATGAGGAAGATAGAAAATATGCAGTAACAGCGGGACATCCGTATGAGGCAACGGATCATTTTAGAATCAGATTAGCTGAAAAGGGAGCACCATTAAAAGATCAAAAGCATTTGCAATTAGAACATTATTCTGATGAAAAAATAAGGATTGCGGTGCAGAGATCAAAAAAACTTATGCGGGGAAAAGAAGAAAAAATACCTTCTGACTATGGAACATATGTATATAAAATTGTGGAGGAAATATTAGAGGTTGACAAGCACTCAATATCAGGTTAAGATAAACCCATAATAAAAAGAAGGCAGGTGTGTGGATGTTAGTCGTTCTGTAATGACAAAAAACAACTGAATGAAAAAGGGGTAAGCACGGGAAGCATCGTGTTTTGTTTGAGTACCCTTTTCGGCATGGCTGCATGCCGGTTGTTTCTGCCTTACAGAATACTGCATACACCAGGATTTGACTGTCTTATTGCGATCAGATAGGATAGGGAAAGTATGGCTGTATTTGTCATACTTTTTTGTTGTTTTCAGAACAATTCTTTTTTAGGAAATCCATGGTCTCAGTCTGTCACGGCAGTTAGGATCTGCATGCAGGCATATCCGCCGGGCTTTTCTGCCTTGCGGGAATCAAACAGGAAGAGAATAAAAAAGAAAGGTTGAATCGGAAAATGACAAATATAGAAGAAATCCTGGAATTTGACAGGATCAAACACTGGTGGGCCGGGCTGGCGCTTACCGAATGGGCAAAAGAAGAGATCTGCAATACACAGCCATTTCTGTCCGAGAGCGAACTGCGGGCAAGGCTGAGAGAAACCAGCGAGGCCAGAAAGCTGATCGAGATCCACGGAAATCCGCCGCTGGTCTCTCTGGAAGGGATCCGGGAATCGGTTCAGGCGGCAGTAAAGGGCGACTGTCTGTCCATCACACAGCTGGAGGAGGCCGAGCAGGCTCTGGCCGCTGTTGTCCGGCTGAAAAGCTACCTGAACCGGGCGAAGCAGTGGGAGATCTCGCTGGCATATTATGAAGAAAACCTGGACGGCCTTGAGGATGTGAAGGAACTGATCGGCCTCCAGATCCGGAACGGCAGGGTGGACGACAACGCATCCAAATTGCTGAAATCCTTCCGGAATGAAATTGAAACCAACGAGAGAGGAATGCGGGAGAAGGCAGATGCGGTCATGCGCGCAAACAAGGAATGCCTTTCGGACCATTTCAGCACCATTCGGAACGGGCATCTTTGCATTCCGGTGAAAAAGGAATATAAGTACAAGATCCAGGGAAATGTGATCGATCAATCCTCCACAGGAAGCACCTTGTTCATTGAGCCAGTTTCTGTGGGACGCTTTTATGAAGCGCTTCAGCTTCTCTATGTCTATGCGGAAAATGAGGAACGCCGGATCCTGTACGAGCTTTCTGCCATGATCGCTGACCAGGCTGAGGTGCTGGAGCAGGATATCCGCACCATGGAAAAGCTGGATTACATTTTTTCGAAGGGCAGGCTGAGCCTGGAATACGGCGGTACAGAGCCGGAGATCAATACGGAGCGTTATATGGTTTTCCAGGATGTGCGGCATCCGCTGATGGACCGGGAGGAATGTGTGCCGCTCCAGTTTGAGATCGGGAAAGGATACCGGGGGATCGTCATTACAGGGCCCAACACAGGAGGGAAGACGGTTGCCATCAAGACGGTGGCATTGAACTGCATGATGGCCCAGTGCGGTCTGCACACGGCCTGCCGGGAGGCGGAGATCTGCATGAACAGCAATTTCCTGTGCGATATCGGGGACGGGCAGAACCTGTCCGAAAATCTTTCCACCTTTTCCGCCCACATCGCAAATGTACTGGATATTTTGAAACGGGTGGACCGGGACAGTCTTGTGGTCATGGATGAGCTGGGTTCCGGCACAGATCCGGCGGAGGGAATGGGAATCGCCGTCGCGATCCTGGAGGAGCTGCGAAAAAGCGGCGCGCTGTTTCTGGTTACCACCCATTACCCGGAGGTCAAGCAGTACGCGGATCAGAGAGAAGAGATCGTAAACGCCAGGATGACCTTTGACCGGGACAGCTTAAGGCCCCTTTACCAGCTGGTTATCGGAGAGGCGGGGGAAAGCTGCGCGTTCTATATCGCTGGGCGGATGGGCATGCCCGGGGACATGCTGAAAACTGCCATGGAGGCGGCCTATGGGAGCCGGGAGATTCCGCAAAACCTGGAACTGGCGGCGGCTAAGAACCGGCTGGAAAAGGTCCATACGCCGGGAATCCGCAGGAGAAAGCCGCAGGGAGCGGCACAGTCCAAGGGCAGGGCATTTCAGAGAGGCGACAGTGTGATGGTGTACCCGGATAAAAAGATCGGGATCATATGCCAGCCGATGAACGAAAAGGGGGTCCTGCAGGTGCAGCTCCGGGATAAAAAGATCTGGATCAATCAAAAGCGGATCAAGCTCCATGTGCCGGCGGAGAAGCTGTATCCGGAGGATTACGATTTTTCCATCATTTTTGACAGCGTAAAAAACCGGAAGCTGAGACATCAGATGGAACGGGGAAAAGAAATAGATGATTTTTTGTCGGATTTGGAGTAAAATACTGGAAAGAAGCATTTGTGTATTCGTGAAGGTATGGAGGTAATAAAAAATGCAAGCAAATTCCATGTGTATCGCCTGTATGATCGACAAGCAGGAAAAGCAGATCCGGCCGTTCCCGGATGAACATAAAAAATCCGACTACATGCATCGGGTACTGGAAATCCTCTACAGGCACGGCCGCACGGAGTCTTCGCCGTGGCTGGCGGAGCAGATCGATCGGCTGTATGAGGAATTCTGGGGAGAATCCGAGGATTATACGGAGATCAAGCATCAGTATAACCAGCTGCTTCTGGCAAAGGAAAAGGAACTGGTGGGACGGATCCGGGAATCGGAGGATCCGGTAGAGGAGAGCATCAAGTATGTCTGCGCGGCAAATTATATCGACTTTTCCGCCGTGGAGCATGTGACGGAGCAGACCTTCGAAGCGCTTCTGGAAAAGGCGGCCCTGGAGACGGTTCCCCAGGAGGAGTACCGGGCATTTCAGCAGGATCTGAGAAAGGCAAAACGGCTGGTCTATCTGACCGACAACTGCGGGGAGATCGTATTGGACAAGGTGTTGATCCGTTTTTTGAAGGAAAGCTATCCAAACCTGCAGATCGCGGCGATCGTCAGAGGAAATGACGTGATCAATGACGCCACCATGGAAGATGCGCGGGAGGTGGGGCTGACAGATCTGGTGCCCTGTGTGGGAAATGACAACGGGGCGCCGGGCACGGTCCTCAAGCGGTTCGGCAGACAGACAAGGCGGCTCCTTCTGGATGCCGATGTGGTGATCTCCAAGGGCCAGGGAAATTTTGAAGGGCTGTTCGGGGAAGGGGTGAATCCCTATTACCTGTTTCTCTGTAAGTGTGAACTGTTCGTCCGCAGGTTCGGGCTGGAGCAGTATCAATCTGTGTTTGTAAAGGAAGAGCGGGTAAACATCATGACAGGAGGCGCGGATGGGAAGGGGGAGCTTGAAAAAAAGGAAGAAGCTTAACACGTCCAGTCTGTGCACAAAAAGTTAATGTCCTATTTTTCTGCGGAATTCGGAGGGAGTGATCCCTTCGAATTTTTTAAACTGCCGCATAAAATGAACCTCGCTCCCATATCCGCAGAAGGAGGAAAGCGCGTAGATGCTCATATTGCTGTGGGACAGATAAAACTTTGCAAGCTCCAGCCGCGCGTGTATCACATCGATCTGCGGAGAAACGGCAAAAAATTGTTTATACAGATGCTGAAAATAGGACACGCTCAGATTGAGGGAGCGTGCCATGGCATCCATGGAACGTGGGACGGAAGGATTATTATAGAGGTCGGTCCGCAGCTTTAAAAAAGCAGGATAGTGCTTGTTCTGAAAGGTCAACTGGTCGGTCCGCTCCAGATCCTCCGCCAGGGCGTGGAGCAGGGCCTGTGCCAGGCAATGCAGTACCTGAGCGGAATGTCCGGCGGGCGAACGAAATTCTCGGGTCATGATCTGGACAAGCTGGGAGAGCCGCTGGATGTCCGGCGGATAAAGCGGTTCGCCCAGGGGAAGGCCCAGGCCGTCAAACCAGGACAGGTCCGAAGCGTCCGTCAGGTCAAAATGGATCCAGTCATCGTTATAATCGGGATGAGGGCAGCCATAGCGGATATATGTATTTTTATCAAACAGGATGACCATATTCGGCTCCGTGGATATGCGCTGTCCCCGGATGGTAAACCAGGCGTCGGTCTTTACGATCAGGAGCAGATACTCCGAAAGTCCGTTCTTATGCTCGATGTCGCATGGCTGGCGGTGATGGGAATCATGGCCGCAGATTGTAATCTGGATCATGGAGAACCTCCTTATCTATGAGAGCACTCTTCCGACGAAGCAGCAGGCCGGAGACTTTTTGGGCATCCAACCGTACAGGCGGAAGCATGTTCCGGCAATCCTTGAAGAATATTTCTATGCTCACATCATATCAGCCTGGTTTCGAAACGTCAAGAAATAGAATGGAAAAAAGCAGAATAAGTCAGTGAATAGCATTTCCGACTATTGTATCCGGAGAAAGGATTTTTTATGATTACTTTGTAACGGTTCAGAACGGCAGCAGGCAGTCCTGCGGCCTGCCGCTGTGGACAGCTGTAATAAGGAGCTATAGAAAAATAAAGGACACATCCTGCGCAATCTGTATCTTTTATTTTTCTGCAACTTCCAAGCAGCTTCGATAATATATGGAGAGCATTCTCGGAAAGATATGGAGGAAAGCAAGATGGAAAACTGCGGAGCATGGGCGGATCAGGTGATGGAAAAGATCAGGAAGAAGATCGCATGGGTCAGTGAGAAGAACAGGGAGGTCATTCCCTACACAACGGATGCGGACAGAAATTACGACAACCGGGCGGATCAAAATCGGGACTGGAATCAGGACGACGGCCTGAACTGGTGGACCAACGGGTTCTGGGGCGGGATCCAGTGGCTGCTGTATCAGGACACCAGGGAGGAGACCTATGCGGAGACAGCACGGATTTCCGAATACAGGCTGGAAGCCTGTTTCGAACAGTTCTACGGCCTGCATCATGACGTGGGATTCATGTTTCTTCCGACCGCTGTTGCGGATTACCGGCTGACAGGAAATCCGCGTTCCCGGAGGACGGCGCTCCATGCGGCTAACCTGCTGGCAGGCCGGTTCAATCCCGCGGGACGGTTCATCCGGGCGTGGAATGACGCGGAGGACGCGGACCGGAGGGGATGGGCCATCATTGATTGTATGATGAACATCTGCCTTCTCTACTGGGCATCGGAGGAAACCCGGGATCCCAGGTTCCGCCAGATCGCCATGATGCATGCGGATACGGCCATGGAACATTTTATCCGTCCGGACGGTTCGGCAAACCATATCGTGGAATTTGACCCGGAGACGGGAGAAGAGGTGCGAAGCCACGGCGGCCAGGGATATGCGGAAGGCTCCTCCTGGACCAGAGGCCAGGGCTGGGCGGTCTACGGATTCGTGCTCAGCTTTCTCCATACCGGAAAACAGGAATATCTGGATACAGCCAAAAGGGCAGCCCATTATTGTATGGCGAATATCCCGGAAAGCGGACTCATTCCCATTGATTTCCGTCAGCCGGAGGAACCGGCGCTGGAGGATAGCTGCGGGGCCTGCGTGATCGCGTGCGGACTTCTGGAGCTTGCGAACTGCGTGCCGGAGCCGGAGCAGGACATGTACCGGAGGGCGGCAGTAAAAATCCTGAAGGCGATCGAGGAAAACAGGGCGGACTGGTCCGAGGACTGCGACGCCATTGTACAGGACTGCAGCGGGGCCTACCATGATACCTCGCACCATATGACCATGGTCTATGCGGATTACTATTTTATAGAAGCTATTTATAAGATTAAAAAGGAAGGTATCCTGCTATGGTAAAAGAAAAAATGGTCGATCAAAAAACAGGAGAGCCTTATCTCAATATCTGGTTCGGCAATTTTTACCGGCCGGCATATGACGACAGGCAATTTGTAAAGGAAAGCATTGCGAGGTTAAAGAAACTGGGGTTCAACAGCGTCCTGCTGGACACCAAGGCATGGGAAGATTTTAAGGAACACTGCGAGGGGAAGGAGGCCAGCCCGTATGTGGCCATGCAGGAATATATGAGGCAGGAGCTCCAGGCAGCAGGGATGTCCCATGAATTTCTGGCGCTTTATCTGAACGGAGATAATCTGTACCCCAATATCCGTTTCAGCCCTCCGATCTATGGGGAGTCCATTACGGACAAACATGGAAATGACGGGAAATGGTACCGTTACTGGTCCGGCAAAGCGAGGGCTTCCATGGCGGAGCATGTGGACAGGATCATGAAAACCTATGGGGAAAATTATGTGACAATCCTTTTGAACGGGCAGGAGAGGAAACCCATCTGCAGCATGTGGGATCCCATCGTGGCACCCAGCTTTGACGCGGAGGGGAGACAGCGGTACTTAAGCTGGCTGTCAGAGCAATATGAAGGTGATATCGCCCTTTTCAACCAGGCCTATGGGGTATCAAAGAAAAGCTTTGAAGAGCTGCAAAAGGAGGATTACTGGTTCGCGTGCAGATATCCGTCCGGCGGTCCTGTATCGGACGAAGGACGTCTGACAGCGCCTGATTCAGTCCAGGACCATCCGGAAGCGCCTGCCCCGGATGAAGACCGGGGAATGCCCTTTGGCTGCTTCTTCACGGAAGAGGACATCAAAACACGTTCCCCCAGGGCCAGGATGCTGATGGACAACAGGAAATGGCAGTGTGATGAGCTGTGCAGCTATTTCGAAGATATGGAAAAACGGCTGCATCAGATTGACGAAAGCCTTTATCTGTGCCCGGATATGGCACAGTGGGGATATTTCCTGAACGTGGACGGGGCCATGCTGGAAGGGGTAGGCTTCGCCGACCTGTGGGATACCGCGGCGAGAGGGATTGACATTTACCGCCTTGCGAAATACGTGGACTGCGCCAACTTTATCTCCGTTCCGGTCACACCGGCAGGCGATCCGGATATCTATGTGACGGCCTGCCATCACAGCATGCTGCGCAATATCAACTATGGAAGAGAATTTGTCGGTGGGATCTACTGGGGACGCTTTTTATACAATGACCTGTATGCCGTGATCACACCCTGCGAAACGGTGGCTTCCATCGTCGCTTCCGGGGCATCGGGGTACACCTCCTATGGAATGTGCGGGCTGGATGACGGCGGGGTGCTCCACCGGATGGGCCCGGAATTTCAGGAGTCCTTAAGCCGCGCGAATGCATGGGCAAAGCAGGTGATCCCTGCGCTTGGCGAGAAAAAGCAGGCACAGACAGCAATCCTGTTTCCGTCAGCCATGGCGGCATATGAGACCATGCGCACAGAAGGGAATCAAGAAAGGCGGCTGGATCTGCTGGGCTGGTATAAGGCGTGCCGGGATCTGGGGGTGGAAGCGGATGTGACGGACGCCCGCGGCCTTTTGGAGAACCATCGGTTTGACAATTACCGGGTCCTCATCATCCCGGATGACGACTGCTATGCGATGAACCCCGACCCGGAGTTCGAAGCCGCGCTCAAAGATTGGTGCGAACGGGGAGGAACGCTGCTCTATGGGCCGGACTGCGGCGCAGCCCTGGGGTGCTTTGGGGCAGAAGCAGTTCCCCACAGCCCGGATGCATTTTTCTATCAGGAGAAAGGGATGGTAAAGGGAAGGAACTTCTGCAGCTATGCGGGAGGAAAAAGTATCGCCTGCTATCTGTCCGACCAGGCCCCCTGTGTGACAAAATATGAGAACGGAAAAGGATGCCGGTATGCCTTTGGATTCAGCTACGGCTATGCCTATGACACCAAATTTGTCCCCCATGTGCCGGCGGAACAGAAAAATAATGAGCTCTATCCGCTGGAAATGATGAAGGGAAACCTGCTGGCGGATATCCTCAAAGAGGCGGGGATCGAAACGAAGCAGGAGAAGGGGATCGAACGGGCGGTCTTTTCAAATGGAGAGATCCTCATCAATCACACGTCCTATCCCTTTGAAGTGCCGGAAGGCGGGGAGAAGCTTTTTCAGTATCCCGTCAACGGATCGCTCCTGCTTCCGCACTCGGCAATATTTGTGAAATATAAGAAATAGAAAAAAGGAGGATCCCATGGAATTATGTTTGAAGATTATAGATGCTGATCAGAAGACCCGTGCGGTGGGCAGGGGGACAGATGAGGTGAACCTGGTATACAGCCAGGAATACCGGGAGGGAGACCGGATCATTCTGGAAACCTCCGGAGAACCCGCATTTCTCTGGCTCCAGCTGGACGACGCGCTGGGCAGGTCTCTTGTGTATGTGACCGGGAATGTGACCTATCTCCTGCCCTTTGGAGAAAAACGCATCAACCTGTCTCCGAAGGCATTTTACGGAAATAAGCACCTCTTATGCGCGCGGGCGGCAAAGGGATTTGAGGTGGATATTTACCGCAATCTGGCGGTCAATGTGTGCGACCAGCATCATCTGAAGAATTGCTATCCCCATGCATCGGCCAATGTGGAGACCAGGGGAGAGTCCGTCTTTGCTGCACAGAACGCCATCGACGGGGTGACGGTCAACTGCTGTCACGGAGAATGGCCCTACCAGTCCTGGGGGATTAATATGCAGGACGACGCCAGGATCAAGATTGATTTCGGCAGGCCGGTGGAGATCGACCGGATCGTTTTGTATACCAGGGCGGATTTTCCACATGATAATTGGTGGAAAAGTGTGAGCTTCACATTTTCAGACGAAAGCACGCTGGAAATGAAGCTGTCAAAGAGCGCCCTGCCCCAGGCAATCGAATTTCCGGCGCGAAAGGTATGCTGGCTGGAAATGAACCGGATGGTGAAGTCAGAGGAGCCGTCCCCATTCCCGGCTCTGACCCAGATCGAGGTATACGGAAGAGAAGCAGGAGAGATGGAAAAGGAGGAAAAAAATGAAACAAAAATATCAAATTGATACCAGGGAAAACCGGGCATTTTTAAAGGAACTGCAGGACGACCTGCTTTCATTCGGGCATCAGTTCCCCTCTCCGGAGGGCAGTTCTTATTATCTGGGGGACGACGGAACCCCATGGAAGGAGCGCAGCCGGGAGACGTGGATCACAAGCCGGATGGCGCATGTGTACAGCATCGGGACTTTTCTGGGACATGAGGGGAGCGGGGGGCTTGCGGATGCCGCATTGAAGGGACTGTGGGGCGAGCTTCGGGACAGCGAAAACGGCGGCTGGTATCCGGGTGTCACGGCGGAGGGGAGGATCCTTCCAGATAAGCAGTGCTATGCCCATGCCTTTGTGATCCTGGCGGCTTCGTCGGCCATGCTGGCGGGAAGGACAGGCGCCCGGGAGCTGCTGGAGGAAGCGCTGGAGCTGTTCGACCTTCGGTTCTGGGATGAGGAACAGGGACTTTCTGTAGATACCTGGAATACGGAATTTACTGTGCTGGACGATTACCGGGGGCTGAACGCGAACATGCATACTGTGGAAGCATTTCTCGCGGTCGCGGACGCGGCGGGCCGGGAGGAATACCGGAGCAGGGCGGGACGGATCATCGACCATGTCCTGGACTGGGCCTCTGGGAATGCGTGGAGGATCCCGGAGCATTTTACAAAGGACTGGACAGCGGATCTGGACTGCAACCGGGAGCGGCCCGACGATCCCTTTAAGCCCTACGGCGCCACACCGGGGCACGGGATCGAATGGGCCAGGCTGATCACCCAGTGGGCGCTGTCTGTGCGTCAAAAAGAAGGGATCGATCAAAAGGAAGGGGCAGGGACAAAATACCGATCCACAGAGGAGTATATTAAGGCGGCCGAGCACCTTTATCAGACGGCCATCCAGGACGCATGGTGCAGGGACGGCGCGCGGGGGATCGTGTATACAACAGACTGGAAGGGAAATCCGGTGGTCCATGACAGGATGCACTGGACGCTGGCAGAGGCCATCAACACCTCAGCGGTTCTCTGGCATGTGACAAAGAACGAGAGATATGCCGCGGATTATGCCCGGTTCCTGCAATACCTGGATGAGGAGGTGCTGGATCATGTGAACGGCTCCTGGTTTCATCAGATGAACGCGAAGGGAGAGGTGACAGGAACCGTGTGGCCCGGCAAATCGGACATCTACCATGCCTTCCAGGCCACGCTGATCCCATACTGCACGCCGGAGGTATCCGTTGCCTCGGCAGTATGGCGGGAACAGAAAAAAGGAGAAGGAAATGTGTGAAAAAATACAGAATCCGATCCTGCGCGGATTCCATCCGGATCCGTCCATTGTACGGGCAGGGGAGGACTACTATATCGCAACATCAACCTTTGAGTGGTGGCCTGGCATCCGCCTGCATCATTCCAGAGACTTAAGGCACTGGGAGCTGATCGGCTATGCGCTGGAGGATCCCGCGCGGACCGACCTGCGGGGGGTGGGCGCTTCCCAGGGAATCTGGGCGCCCTGCCTGACTTATGACAAGGGGATATTTTATCTGCTCTATACGGTGGTAAAGGCCTTTTACTGCAACATGTATGATACAGAGAACTACCTGATCACGGCATCCGATATCCGGGGACCGTGGTCAGAGCCCGTGGCGCTGAACAATTTTGGATTTGACCCGTCTTTATTTCACGATGAAGACGGCAGAAAATACATGGTCAGCATGAGCACGGACCACCGGGTGCCGAAAAAGTTCGCGGGGCGGCTGGTGCTCCAGGAATATGACCCCCTCAGGAAAAAAATGACCGGCCCGGTGCGGGACATCTACAAAGCGGACCGGATCTTTCTGGAGGGTCCACACATTTTTAAGAGAAACGGCTGGTACTATCTGTTTTCGGCAGATACCGGGACCGGGGAAGGGCACGGTCAGACGATCCAGCGTTCCAGAAGCGTATGGGGGCCCTATGAAATGTATCAGGCGGATTTTATGGAGCGGGAATCCGAAGGGGAGGCATATTCGATCCTGACTAGCCGGCATCATGAGGAGATCCCGCTGCAGAAAAGCGGACACTGCGATCTGGTGGAGACGCCGGGCGGGGAGTGGTATGCGGTGCATCTGTGCGGACGTCCTTCCAGGCGGGAGATGCGCAATCCGGTGGACGCGGCCCGGTTTCCGGGATGCCGCCGGTATATGCTGGGGCGGGAAACCGCGATCCAGAAGATGCGGTGGACGGCAGACGGCTGGCTGGTGCTGGACTGCGGCGGAAATACACCCCAGAGTGAGGTGGAAGCGCCGGGGACGGCGCGCAATGGAGCAGAACGGCCCCGGCCATTGATGACATGCAGGGAAGCGGATCGGACCCAGTCATTGCCGGCGTGCAGGAAAGCGGATCGGACCAGGCCGTTGCCGGCGTGCGGTGAAGCGGACCAGATCGAGCCGCTGCCGGACTCGCGGCTGATCCGGGACGATTTTGATACTCTGCGGCTCCACCCCGATTATCAGTCACTGCGGGTTCCCATGGACGGATTCCATATCTCCCTTGCCCAGCGTCCCGGGTGGCTCCGGATGTACGGAAGGAGCGGGCTGGCATCGAAATTTTGCCAGACCCTGATCGCGCGCAGGATGACGGAATATCAGATGGAAGCATCTGCCTGTATGGAATTTGAACCGGAAAATTTCAAACAGATGGCGGGCCTGATCCTGATGTACGACACGGACAATTATCTGTACCTCCACGTGTCCCATGACGAGGACAATGGAAAATGTATTACGCTTCTCAAAGCGGAGAATAAGAGCTATGAGTATCTGGCGGACTATCTGCCGCTGGAACAGGGAAGGACGTTGTATCTGAAGCTGCATATGGACGATGGCATGGTTCAGTTTTACTATGGATATGGAGAGAGTGCGGTGCAGGAGATCGGGCCTTGTGTGGACGCAGGCTTCTTATCGGACGAAGCGTGCGCGGAAGGCTGGTTTACCGGAACCATGATCGGGATCTGCTGCCAGGATCTGACCGGATTTGCGAAATACGCGGATTTTGACTGGTTTGAGATAAGGAACTGTAAAGAAATAACGTAACACTCTTGCTTATTTAAGAAGACTGTGATATGGAAGAACTTTGGCTACAGTTTGCGGCCGATTGGGACGTGAACTGTAAGTGCACATTTTGTTATCTTTCGTATCACGGTCTTTTTTTATACCATCGTATGCAGAAAAGCTGCCGGCGGCAGGTTTTCTGCATGTAAG
>CATLCV010000065.1 GCA_949893755.1 uncultured Lachnospiraceae bacterium
TTTTTTGTCTCCATTTACCAGTTCAAAGGAGATACCGTCCAGTCCGTTGAACTCATGCCGGACATAGCCGTCTCCGCGGTATTCGATTTTTGCCGGGTCGAAGATATTAGCACGCATAAAGGCATGCTTTGCTTCCTCTTCCTGTACAAGGATTCCTTGTCCGGCTTTTGTGCCGCGGAAAAGATGGAGATTTCCGGCATGGTCAAAATGAAGGTGGGAAATGATGAGCAGATCGATGTCATCGGGATACAGCCCCACTTCCAGTAATTTTTCCTTCAGGCTCCAGGATTGATGCACCGGATAACCGGAAGAAAGATTCTCAGGCCACCGGTATTTCCAGTTGACGTCAATCCCGGTGTCATAAAGGATATTTCCCAGAACCGGGTGCTGGATGAGGACGGCATAGCAGTTGAGCGGCCAGACGATCCGCTTCGTCTGGTTTGCGGCATCCTCCTCGGGGGTGAGGGTGATATGTTCATCTTTATAGGCGTCAAAATCTGCAAGATGCAGCAGAGTAAAGCGTGTTTTCTCAATTGTTTTCATAGGATTCCTTTCATGATCTGCAGCTGGCCCGCACGGAAGATTGGCTTTCGCGAAGCAGCGGCTATTTGAGTGCCGCGAGGTATTCGACAGCATTTCTTTTCCTACAGTTCCTTTCAGCTTATGAATTGTTCACCGCATCGATCGCCTGTATCATTTTCATGATTTTGGTATCGCGGTTTCGGTGTGCGCTTTCGGGATCATCATAGCGATAGAATCCCTCTCCGGATTTCACCCCAAGTTTTCCCTGCTTTACAAGCTCTGTCAGGCTGGGCGGGCACTCGGCGGAAGAATTGAGGACCGGGGGCAGCAGGATGCCCAGGCGCTCATACACATCGATTCCGGCAAAATCACTGAGCGCGAATGGCCCCTCAAAGGTATAGCGGGGACCGAACGTGGAGGTGATGGCCTTGTCGATATCCTCCGGCGTTGCCCAGCCATTTTCCGCGATGTAGGAAGCTTCCCGAAATACGGCCATGGTGATGCGGTTCAGGATAAATCCCGGAATGGCCTTGTTCAGCACGGCAGTTTTTTTGCCGATGGATTCCATCAGGGCGTTTACCGCATTTACCGTGTCATCCGAAGTCTCGGGGCCGCGGACAAGCTCCACGAGCGGCATGACGTAAGCCGGATTGAAAAAGTGGCTGATGATGAGCCGTTCCGGGTGGGAAATCCGGACAAAATCATAGATATTCATGGTGGAGGTGTCGCTCGCGATAATGGTATCCTCCCCACAGTATTCGTCTAATTGGGAAAAGATCATCTGCTTGACATCTTCACGCTCGGCAACATTTTCAATCACATAATCGGCAGAGGCGGCTGCAGATTTCAGGTCACTTGTTCCTTTGATATTCCCCATGGCGGCGGGGATATTCTTCTCATCAAACTGCCCGAGATCAGTCAGCGTGTGCAGATTGGACTCGATCTGTTTCAGAGCTTTTTCCAGATTTGCGGGAGTCCGGTTGTATAAATATACGGTATGGTGGTTCATGGCAAATAACTGTGCGATACTAAGCCCCATGGTTCCGGCTCCGAGAACCGCAATATTCCATTGTGTGACATCTGTTTTTCTCATAGTGTGTCTCCTTTGCTTGAAATCCGTGTATCATAAGTTTCAAAATACCTTCCAGCTGTGCGGTCGCGATTCACTATGGAGCGTCCAACCGCACATCTGGAATATCCTTTGACTCTTTCATCAGAATATAAAGCAAGAAACGTGCCAATTCGTGACAATAGCTTATGCAGTATGTCTATAAGTTTATTCCCGAGAAGCAGCGAGCCAAGCAGCCATACTTGCATGGATATTTGAACTTCTGTGGGAATAGAAGTCAGAAGAGTATAAAACGGTTTCGAACAGTTTTAATGGAAAAAGAAAAACTCAGACTGTTCAATTGTGTCAAATGGAGAAGTATGGATTGATATGGCACATTTGTGTGTCAAAATAAGTTGGAAGATTATAATGCCGCCTGATTATGCTTCGGCTTTCGGAGAACATGAGGGCTCATGCCGATGGATGCTGATGATATACAGAAAGCCTGCCACTGGCAGCCTTTCTGCATACGTTGGTATCGAAAAGTGAAAAAGCCTTTTCATTGTAGAAGATCCTAATCATTCAAGCGTCTGTGCAGAAACCGTGATATCAGTACAATACCAAGCCCTATCACTGTACGGATTACACCCTTTGTAACCGCGGATATACAGCCCGAGAGAATCATATGCAGAGTTTCTGCGCTGTAAGTAGGATCCCCTGTAGCTGTGGAGTGATTCACAGCGCCCATTCCAACGCCGGACAGCCCCCAGACCATAACCAGAATCCCAACGACTGTAAGGATATTCCAGAGGGTACGGAGCAGCCGGCTGCGGGCGGCCATCTGGCGGTTAATCTTTTCTAGTTCCTGCGCGATGGCATCCTCCCGGTGATCCGGGATCGTAACCGTGCCGAGCAGGTCAGATACAGGAACCTCATAGATTTCAGCCAGCCGGGATACAGTCTGCGCGTCCGGAACAGACAAGCCCTGTTCCCACTTCGAAACTGTCTGCCGGACCACGTGAAGCTGTCCGGCAAGTTCCTCCTGGGTAAAGCCTTTTTGCTTTCTGAGTTTTTTTAGATTTTCGTGCAGCATGATGCTCACCTCGCTATTTTAGAGTATATGCAATGTTATAGTAGAAGTATAAGCTATTGATTGCATATAGTCACGCAACCAATGTTAACATTCGCGCATAGTGCGGTTTTATCCGGATTAAGAGGAATCATTTCAATATGAAGATATTTTTTCGTTTTCACTGAGATGCTGCTCCTCCTTCATAGAGGTAATCATACTTTCTTCTACGATTTCAAGAAAATAATCCAAAAAAGGTGTAATATCGATCCACTTCTCACCATTCACAAGAATACGTTCCGATTTATAATTCGTTCCTGGCTGCACCCTGTAACCATACCTTGTGAAATGGCCATAATGGGATCCCCCTGGGTATCATTATCCCCTGTTTTGCATCGGGTGTCAAGAAGTTACTGGTTACGTCAAGAATCAGGATGCGGAAAATGATTGACAGAAAAAGAATCCGGGTGCTATCCTTTTTATGAAACAGACGAAACAGATCAGATATTTACACAAATGATGGCAGGTGAAAACAGATCATGAACAAAATTTTAATCATAGATGACGACAAAGAGCTATGCGCTCTGATCCGGCAGGGTGTTTTACGGGAAAATATAGAAGCGGACTGCTGCTATTCCGGACAGTCCGGTCTGCAGAGGCTGAAAAAAGACGAATACCAGCTTGTCATACTGGACGTCATGATGCCCGGCCCGGACGGCTTTGAAACATTGGAGCAGATCCGGAAAGAAAACAGTCTGCCCATCCTGATGCTGACCTCCAAAAATGACAGCGCGTCAAAGGTCCGGGGGTTGCGCGCGGGCGCCGATGACTATTTGACAAAGCCATTTGATATGGAAGAACTGATCGCCCGCGTCCTTTCCCTGATCCGGCGGTATACCCGTTTTAACCAAAAAGACGGACAGCCTGTGCAGTTTGATTTTGACGGACTGACGATCCACTTTGACAGCCGCTCCATTACCTCGGTAAACGGAGATTTTGACCTGCCGCCGAAGGAATTTGATGTGCTGATGTTCCTGGCAAAAAATCAGGGAAAGATCCTCACGAAGCGGCAGATCTACGAGGAGGTGTGGGGAGAGGAATATGTTTATGACGACAGCAATATTATGGCGATCATCAGCCGCCTCCGGAAAAAGATCGAAGAAACTCCCGGCAATCCAAGATATATACAGACGGTAAAGGGAATCGGATACCGTTTTCATAAGGAGGTCTGACCAATGAATACTGAAACGCTTTCTGTGATCGGAATTGTCATTGCCCTGCTTTCCATCTGCGGCGCCGTCTTGACTGTCCGGCGGACTAAGATGCAGATTCTGGAAATGTCGGACATTTTAGAGGATATAAAAAATGGGAACGGAAACCGGCGTATTCTGGCGGAAACACACGAGCTTACGGCGCCCCTTGCCTATTCCATCAACGACATTGTCCGGTCTTACGAAGACCGGCTTTTGGCGTTCCGCCGGACCGAGGAAACAAACAGGCAGCTGATGACCAGCCTTTCCCACGATGTCAGGACGCCGCTTACCACACTGATCGGCTATCTGGACGCCGCCCACAGGGGAATGGTGGAGGGAGAGGAGCGGGACGGCTATATCGAGACGGCCTGCCGGAAGGCCCATGACCTGAAGGAATATATTGACGTTCTTTTCGACTGGTTCAAGCTGGGTTCCGATGAATTTTCCATGAATGTTGTGACGGTGGATCTCACGGAGCTGACACGGAATATCCTGATCGACTGGATCCCGGTACTGGAAAACGCGGGGATTGATTTTGAGGCGGAGATTCCGGAACAGCCCTTTCGGGTAAACGTGGATCCGGAAGGATATATGCGGATTTTAAACAACCTCATGCAGAATGCGGTTTCACACAGCCATGCGGAAAAAATAGAACTGACATTGTCCGGGGAAGGCGGGAATATAAACATTCTTCTGGCGGATCATGGTGTGGGGATCAGCAAAGAGGATCTAAAGCATATTTTTGAACGGCTTTATAAATGCGACAAGGGACGGTCTGAAAAAGGCAGCGGCCTGGGACTGTCCATCGCGCGCCAGCTTACGGAAAAAATGAACGGGACGATCACGGCAGACAGCGAACCGGGAAACGGAACTGTATTCAGCCTGACTTTCCCGCTGGCAGGAATCTGAAGGAAAAGCAGAAGAGTAGAAATGCAAGGTTTATGCAAGGTTCCCGCAAGGTTTATGCAAGGTTTCCATGGTAGAATCAGTTGTGTCAGAGATGATTTTCTTCCCGCCTGAGAAACGGCAGGGATACTTTTTAAGAACACAACAAAGGAGGTTTTGCAATGGCCAAATATATCATTGAAACAAAGAATCTTACCAAGCAATACGGGGCGCAGAAAAGTGTCGCCGATCTCAACATCCATGTGCAGAAAGGCCGTATCTACGGTCTCCTTGGGAGGAACGGAGCCGGCAAGACGACCACGATGAAGATGCTGCTGGGGCTGACGGATCCTACCTCAGGGGCAGTGATGATCTGTGGGAGGCCCTTACAGGGCAATGAAAAAAAGCTGCTGCCGCGGATCGGCAGCCTGATCGAGTCTCCCGGCTTTTATCCCAACCTGACAGGCACGGAAAATCTGCGTATTTTTGCCGCACTGCGGGGAGTCCCAAACCGCGGCGCGATTAAGAACGCGCTGGATCTGGTGGGCCTGCCCTACAAAGATAAAAAACTGTTTTCCCAGTATTCCCTCGGCATGAAGCAGCGGCTGGCGATCGCCCTTGCGGTCATGCATGACCCGGAGCTGTTGATCCTGGACGAGCCCATCAACGGGCTGGACCCCATCGGCATTGCGGAGGTCCGTTCCTTTATCCGCGGCCTCTGCGACGAACGGGGAAAGACCATCCTGATCTCCAGCCACATCCTTTCGGAGATCGCCCTTTTGGCGGATGATATCGGGATCATCGACCATGGAGTGCTGCTGGAGGAGGAGACGCTTGCGGAGCTGGAGAGAAAAAGCAGCAGGCATGTGCATTTTCTCGTATCAGATACGGCTCAGGCCGCCAGGATCCTGGAACGCCATTTTCAGGAACGGCATTTTACCATACAGGACGACCACAGCCTGCAGCTGCATAACATGAAGCTTCCGGTGGGCCAGGTGGTCACCTCCTTTGTGGAAAATGGCCTGGAGGTCCGGGAGGCGCATATCTGTGAGGAAAGTCTGGAAGATTATTTCAAACGGGTCACAGGGGGTGAGGGAATTGCTTAAGCTGATCATCTGTGAATTTATGAAAACAAAACGAAAAAAAATGTTTTATATCGCATTTATGACCACATTCATCGTGCCCGTCATGTATACCCTGATCCTGACCGACAAAAGCCTGGAAAATATGATGTCCGTGATCCGGCAGGAGAATGGTTTTCTGGTTCTGATCCCGCTGTCGGTCATTGTGGCGGCCAATCTGTTTTTTGAGGAGCAGGATCATGACACTTTGAAAAATCTGATGTGCGTTCCCGTCTCCAGGGGCCGGCTGGCGGTGGCAAAGCTTTTCGTGCTGCTGCTCTTCAACGTATGTTATGAACTGACGGGAGCCGCGGCGGCAATCCTGCTGGCAGCCATCTCAGGAGCATCGATGGACGGATTGGGAATGCAGCTCCTTCTGACCGCGGGAACGGGAATCCTGCTCTGGGCAGCGGAGATGCCCTGCCTGCTGTTGGTGGTCTGGTGCAACAAATCCTACATTATATCCGTGATCATTGCGTTTGCCTACACCATGGCGGGTTATATCACGCATATCAGCGATGCTTTTTTGAGGGTGCCGCTGGGTCCAAATGCAGCGACCCTCCTTCCGGTGCCCATGATCTTCCGGTGGCTGTATCAGTTTATTTCGATAGAAGACGCGGAGGAGGCGCTTCGAACATTTTATGAAGGCTTTCGCCCCTACTTCGTGTCCACTCCGGCAGTCTTTGCCGTGCTGATGGCGGAGGCGGCAATCTGCATGCTTCTGCTGACAAGAGTCTACCAAAAACAAGAGATATAGGAGGAAATGGAATTGCGATCGATCATAAAAACAGAGTTTCTAAAAATGAAAAGATATCATATCCTGCTGATCGGGCTGCTGGGTATGGTGTGTTCACCGCTTCTCCAGTTTTACTCACAGCTGATGATGAATGAAGAGTTCAAAAATGCCAATTTTGATATCCCCGCATTGGTGGAGAATACGGTCTGGGGGAACGCGCAGATCTTCATGCCGGTTTTATTTACCCTGATCGGCGGGTATCTGATCAACCGGGAATATACGGACGACACCCTGAAAAATATATTGACTGTCCCGGTTTCCTATCGGAGATTTCTGACAGGAAAGCTGGCAGCCATGGGGCTTCTGGCAGTGCTCTTCGGCATTTACAGCTTTGGGGTGACGCTGGTGGTAGGACTTTTCGGGGGACTTTCGAATCTGAATTTTTCCGTATTCACAAAGGGGCTGCCGCAGATGATCGGCCTTTCGGTCTGTATCTATATTGTCGTACTTCCGATCATCACGGTCTGCAGCAGGAAGCCAGGACATTTTATGGTCGGTTCGGTCATCGCGTTCCTTACAGGATACTGCGTTCTGTTTTTTAAAGAGGGACTTTTGCGGAATACTTATCCGTATTCCGCCGCGCTGACGATGATCGGATTTGATACGGCGTCCTATTCAGGAACCTCAGGAAAGGGCAGCGTGCCGCTGGGGGTGGCTTCCCTGGGAATCATGCTGCTGATCACGGCAGTGCTGATCGGGATGTCTAGGGCGCCGGGGGATGTACACGAACACGGGAAAAAGAGCGCCGGAAAAAAAGGAATTGCCCTGCGCGCGGCCCAGCGGGAAAAATCGAAGGCCGGGAGGTGACGGCATGAAACATATTTGCAGGAGTTCGAAACAGGATGGCACAGGCACTGTGCTGTCCCTGCGGAAAGGTGTTCTTTTGGTTTTCTGTATGTTTTTTTGTATCGGTGCATTATGCGGCTGCTCCAAGGATGAAATCCTGGAAAGCTACAATGAGGTGATTCAATTTGCCGGAAATTTCAGGCTGACGAGCGATTTCCTGCTGGAGGGCAGACGGAAATGCGGCGTAGACCGTTATACCGGAGAATATACGGCGGATTATGACAATTTTTCCAAAACGGAATATCTCTTCGGCGGGACTACGATCGACCGGGAATATGGGAAGGAAGTCAGCGTGTTCTGCAGGATAGAAGGAGAATCCGGAAGCGCGGAGCTTTTCTGGGAATCCGGGAGTGAGGAGACGACGGTATTGCTTGACGCGGACGGGACATACAGGGAGACACTGACACTGCCGGAGGGAGGAAATTATATTGGGATTGCAGGGGAGCATTTTACGGGGGAGGTGGAGCTGCGGATTGAATGATTCATGGGAGGATATGCCCGCCTTGTTACTGTATTGAGCGGATACCGTGCAGCGAGTAAGCGGCTCTGTGTGAATTTTTCCACAGAGCTTTTTGAAATTCTTCTGACAGGCGCGCTTGACAGAGGAAGAACCCGGGTGTTATTCTTTCTATAGAATAAAAATATTCCAACCGTACAGCTGGAATATTTTCACAAAGCAGCGGCCTGCCGGGCCGGGAGAGGGAGGTGATTCGCCGTGGGCATGTATTTGAATCCGGGGAACAGTGGATTTACCAGGATCAGAAATGACATTTATGTGGATAAGAGCGGATTGATCAGCCTGATCAATGAAACGATAGAGACACCGAGGTTCCTGACCTGTGTCAGCAGACCGCGCCGGTTTGGAAAATCCTTCGCGGCGAAAATGTTATGTGCGTATTATGATAAGACCTGCGATTCCTCGGCGTTATTTGACGACCTTATCATTGCGCAGGACGAGAAGGTCAACGGAACATACAGGCAGCATTTGAATCAATATGACGTCATTTACCTTGATATGACAAATATTCTGGGAAAGGCGGATTCGAACAGCTTCGTACCGTTCATCCAGGACCGCGTGACGGAGGAGCTTCTGGAAGTGTATCCAGATTTAAAAGCAGGAAATGTCTTCGATGAAACATTGCTCCATGCGGCAGAACTGACAGGCAATAAATTCATGATGATCATTGATGAATGGGATGCGCCAATCAGGGAGATACCGCGGATTCAGAAGCGGTATTTGGAATTTTTGCGTACATTGTTTAAAAGCAGCGGTACAACAGATCAGATTTTTGCCGCCGTTTATATGACCGGAATCCTTCCGATAAAAAAAGACGGCTCTCAGTCAGCAATCTCGGATTTTAAAGAATTTACGATGATAAAGTCCAGAAAATTCGGTGGTTATGTGGGATTCACAGAGACAGAGGTAAGAAAGCTCTGTGAGGAGCATCATTGTGATTTTGAGAGGATGAAGAGGTGGTATGATGGATATTGGTTCCGAGATACAGGTTCGGTATATAATCCCAATTCGGTGATGGAGGCGATCCGCAATGATGATTTCGATTCCTACTGGACGCAGACTTCAGCAGCTGAAAGCTTGATGGAATATATCAGTATGGATTTTGACGGCCTCTCTAAAACCGTAACGGAGTTGATTGGCGGCGGGGAAGTGAAGGTGGATACAAAAGGATTTTCAAATGACTTGGTGACATTCCGAAATCGAGATGATGTACTGACACTTCTAATCCACCTTGGATATCTGGTTTATGATGAGACCACAGGAAAGGTTCGTATACCAAATGAAGAGATTCATATGGAATTTACAAGAATCGTCCGTGAAGTAAAAAGGGATGATACGATCAGGAGGGTTCGGGAGAGTTTTGCTGCCCGGCAATGGAACCAATCATAAAAAGTAAACTGAGGAAGTAAAGATGGCAAGTATCAGAGAAGTAGCGCAGGAAGCAGGCGTAGGGGTCGGGACGGTGTCAAGGGCATTGAATGGTTCAGGCTACGTCTCTCCTGAGACAAGGAAGAAGATCGAGAAGGCGGCAAAAAAACTCAATTACACGCCAAATGAGCTGGCAAGGAATCTGTACCATAATAAAACGGGAATCGTCGGCGTGATCGTGCCGGATTTGGAGCATCCGTTTTTCTCTTCGCTGGTCAAGCATATCGAGATGGAATTGTATGAACAGGGATATAAGACGATGATCTGCAACACCGTAGGTATCAGCAGGCGGGAGCAGGAATATCTGGATATGCTCGAGCGAAACATGGTGGACGGGATCATCACGGCATCCCACGGCCTTGAGGTAGAAGAATACCAGAAGCAGACAAAGCCGATCGTATCCATTGACCGTGACCTGGGATCCCGGATCCCGCTGATCGGATGTGATCATGCAAAAGGCGGAAGGCTGGCGGCTGAGCTTATGCTTGAGGCCCGCCGGAAGAAGGTATTTGTGGTCTCAGGAGTATCCCCCAACGTTATGGCAAATAAAAGGTACAGCACATTCCGAAAGATCTTAGAAGAGAACGGGGTTGTTGCTGTGCTGCAGGAAGAAATGGGGTGGAATGTATTCAGCTGGGAAGCGCATTATAAGATGGCGGAGGAAATTTTCCGGCTCCATCCGGATGTTGACGGGATCTTTGGCGCAGACCTGGCTGCGCTTGCCTGTCTGAACGTGGCGCAGAGAAAGGGAATCCGGGTGCCGGAGGATCTCTCCATTATCGGGTTTGACGCTATGGCGCCTTCCAGCATGGTGTATCCGCAGCTGACAGCTATTAGGCAAAATGTAGAATTATTGGCGGAGATTTCCGTGAATGCCCTCCTGGATATGGTGGAACAGAGGAAAAACGTACCAAATCGGTTGATTCTGGATGTTGAGATACAGCGCGGGGGAACGGTATAGGGGAAATTCTTTGGTAAAATTGCTAAAAAATTAAAGAGTAGATTTGTTGAAAATAGATAAGGAAAAATCAGAAAAAGAGGATTTTGTATAAAATGCACAAGACAAAATCCTCTTTTTTGCTGCCAAAAAAGAAAAACAGAAATACGGGATTGACAAAACGGACGATCCATATTACAATCACATGCATGGAACGGGTTCCACAATAAATCATAAAAAATAAAGAATAAATACAAAATAAAGCAAATAATACAGAATAAAATAATGTGGAAACGGTTCTATATATGGACAAAATCAGGACGCTTGCAGTAAGGCAACTTAAAATAGGACGGATTCGTTACAGTTTGCCGGCCGGCCAGTGAACTGTAAGGAGATCATATGAGCAAGGAGGAGACAGATGAATACGGAAAAGTACACAAGGCTGGAGATATTTGCCAAAGCTTTACAGGCGGGAGGAAGCATCCAGGTGATTTCCAAAGATGGGGAATGCCGGGAGATTCCTGCGGGGCAGGCCTATTATAAATGGCTTCAGATCCCGGTGGAGAAGAATACGGAGTATGAGATATTCTGTAAAGGATGCCGGGTCTCAATCTGTTATCTGAGCGGATGTGAGAATATTCTGGATGAAGGTGTCTGCTATCTGGAACAGGACGAGAACGGCAGATTTATAAAAATGCAGGAATCGGACTGGTACGATTCCCCGATCCGGGAGGCATACCATTTTTCACCCTGGAAGAACTGGATCAATGATCCCAATGGATTGTGCTGGTTTCAGGGGTATTACCACATGTTTTACCAGTTCAATCCTCATAGTCAGAAATGGTCCCATATGTATTGGGGACATGCGGCAAGTCGGGATCTGATCCACTGGACCCACCTTCCGGTCGTGTTAGAACCCCAGGAGGAGCTTCTGGAACATCCGGAAGAGCTGGAGGGAGGCGCGTTTTCCGGGTGTGCAGTCGTGGAAGGGGATGAAGTGGTCTTCTATCTGACCCGGAGCAGGGAGCCGCGGGCAGAAGGCGGAGAGATGCTGCAGCAGCAGTGGAGGATGAAGAGCAGCGATATGCTGCATTTTACGAAAGAGGAGCTGGTGATCGGGGAGAGGCCTGCCGGGGCATCGCCTGATTTCCGGGATCCCAAGGTGACGCGGGCGGACGGCAGATGGGTTATGGCGCTTGGCAGCGCCCTGGAAGGAAAGGCGGCGATCCTGAAATATGAATCCGGGGATATGGAGAATTGGGAGTATACCGGACCGCTGCTGGTCGAGGAGGAAGAAGGGATCCGCTGCATGGAATGCCCGGATTTTATGGAGCTTGACGGGAAATACCTGGCGGTCGGCGCTTTGATGTGCCATCACGATCCATTCGGTAGATACCAGATGAGCAGATATTATGTGGGAGATTTTAAAGAGGGTATCTTTACAGAGGAGAACAGAGGATGGTTCGATTTCGGAAGCAACTGCTACGCGATGCAGAGCTTCGAGCATGCGGGCAGGAGGATCGGTATCGGATGGATCTCGGATTTCTACGGAGAGCATCAGGAGGCGGAGAACGGCGCTTACGGAAGCATGACGCTCCCCAGAGAAATGCACATCCGGGATCAGCGTCTGTATCTGACTCCGGTAAAAGAGATCGAAGCCCTGAAAATGGGAACTCTGTATCAGGGGCAGAGGGAGGAGGTCAGCCTGAAAAACATTTCTCCCAATACCTACAAGGCAGAGCTGGAATTTGATGAAGATTGTTTCTTTTCCATCTGCCTGTCTGAACATGGCGGGGGAAGGATGCTTCTGATCCATGATGAGAAGGGGCTTCGGCTCAGGACCTTTGGAGTGAAAAGTGAGCATGCCGCATTTCCGGCAGATGTAGACAGGGTAGAGAAGCTGGAGATATTCGTAGACCGCCGCACTGCCGAGATCTATGTAAATGACGGAGAGGCGGCAGGAACCAAGTTGTTTTATGACACATCAGATGCCGGATGTTTCATATTACATACAGATACACCTGAATGTATCAAGAGGGCAGAGGTTTTCTGCATGAGGTCAATCTGGGGGACATGTCAGACCCAGGCCAGCCAGTGACAGGGAACCAGTCCGGGAAAGAGAAGAAAGGAGCGAGACAGATGAGAAAAAGAGTAATTGCAGCTTTGCTCGCGGCCGTGATGGTATCAGGTGCTTTCACGGGATGCGGGAAGACAAAGGAGCGCGTGAACGAGCAGGGGGAATCGGTGATCACCGTATGGAGCCCCAGCGACGAGCCAGCGATCGAGGAGTGGTGGATCAACAAGATCGAGGAATTTAATCAGGCCCATGAGGGTGAGATCGAGCTGCGCCGGGAGGCGATCGTGCGTGCGGATTCTTACGCCTATGAGGATAAGGTCAACGCGGCGATCACATCCAACGACCTGCCGGATATCCTGTATGTGGACGGACCGAATGTATCGATCTATGCGGCAAATGAGGTAACCCTTCCGCTGGATGATTTTTTCTCAGAGGAGGAGTGGGCGGATTTCTTTGATTCCTCCAGGCAGCAGAATACCTATGACGGGAACATCTATGCGGTGGGCGCCACCGAGAGCTCCGTGGCGCTGTACTACAACAGGGATCTGCTGGATGAGGCCGGTATCCGCATTCCGGAGAGCAGGGAGGACGCGTGGACCTGGTCCGAATATTATGACGCGGCAAAAAAGCTGACAAAGGACGGGGTCGTGGGGACGAACATCATCATGGATAAGGGAGAAGGACTTTCCTATGTACTGGAGCAGTTCTGGATCTCCAACGGGACGGATTTCGTCAACGAGGACGGAAGCTCGGCGAAAGGGTATCTCAACAGCGCGAAAGGCGTAGAGGCGGCAGAGTTTCTGAACAGCCTGATACAGGACGGATATGCCAATATCGATCCGATCCAGAAGGAATTTCACAACGGGAAGGCGGCCACCATGCTGGGAGGCTCCTGGGAGGTGGCGACACTGGAGAAGGACTATCCGGATCTCAACTGGGGAGTGACGTATTTCCCGGTGGCGGACGGAGGAGGGATCCCCACATCCCCGACCGGCGACTGGGCGGCATCGGTCACGAAGAATGTACAGGATATGGACGCGGCAAAGGAAGTGATGCGATTCTTATTTTCGGAGGAAAATGTGACCACCTATGCGCAGGCGATCTCCAAGCCGCCGACAAGAGTCTCAAGCTACGATGTGCTTGAGGAATATAATGAATATCCCCGTTCGATCTTCAAGGAGCAGCTTATGGAAACCGGGCATCCGAGGCCCAGGACTCCTTCCTACAGTGTGCTGACGGCGGAATTTGCGGAAGCCATGCTCAATATCTTTACCGGAGTAGATCCACAGGAGGCGCTGGATGGTGCGGCGGAGGCCATGGATAAGGATTACAACAAATATTATGCAGATAATTGATGAAGAAAAGGAGGATTGGCTATGCAAAAGACAGTCAATAAGGCCAGTGAGAGAAAAGCGGCTTACATATTTATCCTTCCGGCAGTGGTTCTGCTGGCAGCGTTTTTGATCTATCCGTCTTTACAGACAATACGATATGCGTTCACAGACTATAACATCATGCGTCCCGACCGGATCGTTTTCTGCGGGTTCAATAATTTTGCGGAGCTGTTCCGGGACAAGGATTTCTGGATCGCGGTGAAGAATACACTTTATTTTACGATCCTGGTCGTTCCTTTTCAGACGGTTCTGGCGTTAGCGCTGGCGCTTCTGATCTCCTCACGGAGAAGAGGCGTGTCCATCTTCCGCGCGGCGTATTTCAGCCCCCAGGTGACCTCCATGGTAGTCGTTGCGATCCTCTGGACCGTGATGTACAATTCAAGCCCGGACAGCGGACTTCTGAACGCGCTGCTGGTCAATCTGGGACTGGAACCGTGCGGATTCCTGAACGATCCGAAAACGGCTATGAACTCGATCATATTCATGTCCGCATGGCAGGGCGCCGGATATCAGATGATGATCTTCCTGGCCGGGCTGCAGGGAATCTCCGCGGAACAGTACGAGGCGGCATCCATAGACGGCGCGGGAAAGATCGCGAGCTTTTTCTACGTCACGCTTCCGGGGCTGAAGAATGTAATCCAGTATGTCGTGATGATCACGGTCATCCAGGCGATGAAGCTTTTTACACAGCCTTACGTTATGACCAAGGGCGGGCCGCAAAATTCTACCAGGACACTGGTATATTATATCTATGAGCAGGGCTTCCAGAAGCGGAACTTCGGATATGCCTGCGCGGTGGCAGCGGTGTTCTTTGTGATCGTGATCAGCCTGTCGCTTGGCATGAAGAAGATCATTAAAGCGGAATAGAGCAGAGAGGAGTGAAAACTATGACGAAGAAAAAAACATTTGAAAATATTGCATTTTATCTTGGCAATACGCTGATCGCATTGATATTTGTATCGCCGCTGATCTGGATGATCTCCTCCTCCCTGAAGCCGGAGGCGCAGATTTTTAAAGGACTGAATTCTCTGTCCACGTTTTTTCCGGCGGAAGCATCCCTGAATAATTACGCAGAAGTATTCCAGAGGATCAATATGTGGAAATTCATTGGAAACAGCCTGTTTTATGTGTTGGTGATCATCCTGCTGGATCTGCTGATCAATTCGATCTGCGGATACGCGCTGGCAAAATTTGAGTTCAAGGGGAAGAAACTCTTACTGACTCTTGTGATCAGTCTGATGGTATTTCCGGCGGAAGCGATCATGCTCCCCATGTACAGGGAGATGGCGGACCTGGGCTGGATCAACTCCTGGGCGTCCCTGATCGTGCCGTTTGTGGCAAAATGCTTCAGCATCTATATGTTCCGTCAGTTCTTCCTGGATATTCCGGATGAACTTTTAGAAGCGGCATCCATCGACGGGTGCGGCCCGATCAGGACATTTTTCCAGGTGGTCATGCCGATCTCGGGAACCGTGTATGCGACCATTTTTATTCTGGATTTTGTTGCCCATTGGAATGATTTCATGTGGCCCCTGCTGGTGGTTACGGGAGAAGAAAAGCGGACCATACAGCTTGCGATCCAGACCTTCTTCGGATCGAAGCCGATCAATTACGGGCCCATCATGGCATCCTTGACGATCTCCGCGATTCCGATGCTGCTGATGTTTATCTTCCTGCAGAAATATTATGTGGAAGGGATCGCATCCACGGGAATCAAGGGTTAGACATATGGAGGGCAGATTATTTCGGATCGTAGAGAAGGCAGTGAATCTGATAAAATTGAACATCCTGTGGATTTTATTTTCTCTTCCGCTGGTGACAGGGGGTGCGGCGCTTTGCGCGCTTCATGTTACGGCGGTGAGGATTATGAAGGACGAAGAAGGATATGTATTTCGGGACTTCCTTGCGGTATTCCGGAGCAGGCTGCGCCTGTCCCTGAAGCTTTGGATCCCACTTCTGGCCGCGGCATCGGTACTTTGGCTGGACGAAATGTTTTGGAGAAATGTGGAAGGAAGCTTTGCCGACAGCATGAGAGTGCTGGTCTGCGTCCTGTCAGGTTTATGGATCGTACTGGTGATCTATCTGTTTCCCCTTGCCGCGAGGATGGACACAACGGCAGGGCTGGCATACCGCAATGGGATCCTGCTGCTGTTCAAGTACCTGCCGCAGTCTATCTATCTTTTGTTCATGACCGGCCTCTTTGCGGCGGCAGGGCTTCTGTGGACGCCGGTATTTTGTGTGGGTGTGCTGGCCGGAGGTTCCCTGCTGGCTGCAGTCCACGGGAAGCTGCTGATGTGGATCTTTGAGAAAGAGAAGATGATCGAGCCTTGATTCTGTTTGCGTGTGCTGCAGCTTTATGAAAGGGGCTGTAAGGAAATGACTGTTTCGCCGCGATCTGCTGCGTGACCGGTTAGAGGTCACAGCAGGATATTGCGCGGGAATGCCATTTCCTTACAGCCCCTTTGAAATTGCAGGTATCAAACCATACGGCGATTTAAAACCCGGCCTTCATCCGCCGCTCCAGAAGCGCATGGATCTTCTCCGTCGGCGTCATGACGGACCCGATGGGCGTATCATGATTCAGGGAATCAATGATGATCGCAAGGTACTTGCTTAAGTCTGCCGTGATAAAATAAGGCTTCTCCTTTGCCTCCGGCGGCAGATAGGTCAGGTTGGTGGTAATGACCTTGCTGAGATATCCGTTTTTATAGTATTCATCGAACTTTTCAAAACCATCGGTAAACAGGCCGAAGGTGGTGCAGGCGATGACCCGTTTTGCCTTCCGCTCCTTGAGCTGCTTCGCCACATCCAGCATGCTTTCCCCGGAAGAGATCATGTCATCAATGATGATCACATCCTTGTCTTTCACGTCGTCACCGAGAAATTCATGGGCCACAATGGGATTCTTTCCATTTACGATCCTGGAATAATCTCTGCGCTTATAGAACATTCCCATATCCACGCCAAGCATGTTGGAAAAATACACGGCCCTGTGCATGGCGCCTTCATCCGGGCTGATGACCATCAGATGATCCTTGTCCACAGTCAGATCGGGCACCTCGCGGAACAGCGCCTTCATGAACTGGTAAAGGGGATTGAAGCTGTCAAAGCCATTTAACGGGATGGCATTCTGGACACGGGGGTCGTGGGCATCAAAGGTGATGATATTGGCAATCCCCATGGCAGCCAGCTCTTCCAGTGCCAGCGCGCAGTCCAGGGATTCCCGCGCGGTCCGCTTGTGCTGGCGGCTTTCATACAGGAAGGGCATGATGACGGTGATCCGGTGTGCCTTGCCTGTGGCCGCGGAGATGATCCTTTTCAGATCCTGAAAATGGTCGTCCGGGGACATATGGTTCGGATGTCCATTGACCGTGTAGGTCAGGCTGTGGTTGCACACATCTGTCATGATAAACAGATCCGTGCCACGGATGGTCTCCTTGAGAATGCCTTTTCCTTCCCCGCTTCCGAACCGGGGACAGCAGCAGTCTACGAGATAATTTTTGGAACGGTAATTTACATACAAGGGGGATTCTGAGACTTCATTGATCGTATTTTTCCGAAACGATACGATGTGGTCGTTCACCTTCTGTCCAAGCTCGCTGCAGCTTTCCATAGCAACAATCTTCAAGGGTGCGACCGGGAGGGTTTTTTCTAATAATTCGATGTTTGACATAAATTCTCTCCTGTAGTTTGTGCATACTCTTTACAATGCGGTGCCTTTAAAACTAGTCTTTTGTATATTTTGTCTCCATATATGGTTATATCATTTTTTTCACCGAAATTCAAGTTATTATGGTATAATGCTGAAAAGAAGGTTAATGTGAATCATAACGAAACCAGGACAGGGAGAGTATCTATGGCACATGAGCATAAGATCCGCTCCGTCCAGCCCGGGAGTATTGCCTGGGAGATGGGCATTGAGCCGGGGGACCGGCTGCTCTCGGTGGACGGACAGGAGATCGAGGATGTATTTGATTATCGTTATTATATAGAAGAAGAGGAGATCCTGCTGCTGATCGAGAAGCCGGACGGCGAGCAGTGGGAGCTGGAGATCGAGAAGGAGACTTACGAGGACCTGGGGCTGGAATTTGAGCAGGGGCTGATGGATGAATACCGTTCCTGCCGGAACAAGTGCATTTTCTGCTTCATCGACCAGATGCCGCCGGGGATGCGGGATACGCTGTATTTTAAGGACGACGATTCCCGGCTGTCCTTCCTCCAGGGGAATTATGTGACGCTGACCAACATGAGCGAACACGATATCCGGCGGATCATCCGATTTCATCTGGAGCCCATCAACATTTCCTTCCAGACCATGAACCCTGAGCTTCGGTGCAGGATGCTCCACAACCGGTTTGCCGGGGAGGCTTTGAAGAAGGTGGACATGCTCTATGAGGCCGGGATCGAGATGAACGGGCAGATCGTCCTGTGCAAGGGCTTCAATGACGGGGAAGAACTGGATCGGAGCATCCGGGAGCTGACCCGGTATCTGCCCTTCCTGCGCAGTGTGTCCGTGGTGCCCGTGGGGCTGACCCGGTTCCGGGAGGGGCTGGAGCCCTTAGAGCCCTTTACAGGGGAGGAGGCCCGGAAGGTGCTGGAGCTGATCCACGGATGGCAGGAACGCCTGTATCCGGAGCATGGCCTGCATTTCATCCACGCCAGCGACGAGTGGTACATCCTGGCCGGGGAGGAACTGCCGGAGGAGGAGTCCTACGACGGGTATCTGCAGCTGGAAAATGGAGTCGGCATGCTGCGCCTGCTTCTGAATGAATTTGCAGAGGCACTGGAAGAGGAGGCGGGCGACCGGGAGGAACGGAGGCTTTCTATTGCCACCGGGCTTCTGGCCGCGCCTTATCTGGAACGGATGGCAGAGCAGCTCCGGGAAAAGTTTCCCCGCACGGAGGTCATGGTCTGCCCGGTGAAAAATGAATTTTTCGGGGAGCAGATCACGGTGTCGGGGCTGATCACCGGGCAGGACCTGGTGAAGCAGCTTTCCGGGAGGGACCTGGCGGAGCGGCTTTTGCTCCCCTGTAATATGCTGCGGGCGGAGGAAGACGTATTTTTAGATGATTTTACGGTTTCCCAGGTACAGAGTGCTTTACAAGTGCCGCTGAATATTGTAAAATCAAGCGGTCAGGATCTGCTGGACGCAATCCTGGGCAGGGATCCTGACGCAGAGAGATTCCAAACTGAAACCAATCAGGGATGAAACGGATCGGAGGGCAAAACACAGCCTCCGGCCAGAATACAGGAAGGACTATAGAAGATGAGTAAACCAGTAGTAGCAGTAGTAGGCCGTCCCAATGTGGGAAAGTCTACGTTATTCAACGCCCTGGCGGGAGGCATGATCTCCATCGTGAAGGACACGCCGGGGGTGACAAGGGACCGGATCTATGCGGACGTGAGCTGGCTGGACCGGGAGTTTACCATGATAGATACGGGCGGAATCGAGCCGGACAGCAAGGACATCATCCTCTCCCAGATGCGGGAGCAGGCGCAGATCGCCATTGACACGGCGGATGTGATCATCTTTATCACCGATGTCCGGCAGGGGCTTACAGACGCGGACTCCAAGGTAGCGGACCTGCTTCGGCGTTCCGCCAAGCCGGTGGTTCTGGTGGTGAACAAGGTGGACAGCTTTGAGAAGTTCATGCCCGATGTGTATGAATTTTACAATCTGGGGATCGGCGACCCCATTCCCATCTCGGCGGCCTCCCGGCTGGGGCTGGGGGACATGCTGGATGTGGTGATCTCCCATTTCCCGGAAGGTACAGGGACAGAAGAGGAGGATGAGCGTCCCCGGATCGCCATCGTAGGGAAGCCCAATGTGGGAAAATCCTCCATCCTCAACAGGCTGGCCGGGGAGAACCGGGCCATCGTATCGGATATCGCGGGAACCACCCGGGATGCCATCGACAGTGTGGTAAAATATGACGGAAGGGAATATGTACTGATCGATACCGCGGGGCTGCGCAGGAAGAGCAAGATCAAGGAAGAGCTGGAACGCTACAGCATCATCCGGGCAGTGACAGCGGTGGAGCGCGCGGATGTGGTGCTGATGGTCATTGACGCGGTGGAAGGGGCCACCGAGCAGGACGCCAAGATCGCGGGGATCGCCCATGAGCGGGGCAAGGGCGTGATCATTGTGGTCAATAAATGGGATGCCATTGAGAAAACGGATAAGACCATGCGGGAGTATGAGAACCAGATCCGGCAGATTTTGTCCTTTATGCCTTATGCGGAGATCATGTATGTGTCGGCCATGACCGGACAGCGCCTCACCAAGCTGTATGACCGGATCGATATGGTCATTGCCAACCAGACGCTCCGTGTGGCTACCGGGGTGCTCAATGAGATCCTCAGCGAGGCGGTGGCCATGCAGCAGCCCCCGTCGGACAAGGGCAAGCGGCTGAAGCTCTATTATATGACCCAGGTTGCGGTGAAGCCGCCGACCTTTGTGATCTTCGTAAATGACAAGGAGCTGATGCATTTTTCCTATACAAGGTATCTGGAAAATAAGATCCGGGAGGCGTTTGGATTCCGGGGGACGGCACTGAAATTCTACATCAGAGAAAGAAAGGAAAAGGGGCGGTAGGATCATGGAACGTATCATCTGTCTGGCAATCGGTTATGTATGCGGGCTTCTGCAGACCGGATATCTGGTCGGCAAAATGAACCACGTGGATATCAGGAAGGAAGGGAGCGGGAACGCAGGCTCCACCAACGCACTCCGGGTCATGGGCTGGAAAGCGGGCGCCATGACCTTTGCAGGTGATGTGATCAAATGCCTGGCGGCGGTCCTGATCGCGCGGTATCTTTACCGGGATACCGAGTATGTGCCGTTGCTTGCCATGTATGCGGGGATGGGCGCCACATTGGGGCATAATTTCCCGTTTTATCTCAAATTCAAGGGCGGCAAGGGAATCGCGGTATTGGCCGGGCTGGTGCTCTCGACAGGGCTGGTGATGGTGCCGATCCCGCTGACCGCATTTTTGATCGCGGTCCTTATGACCCGGTATGTATCTCTGGGGTCGCTTTTGGCCTCCTCCATGTTTTTCCTGGAGGTGCTGTTTTACGGACAGCTGGGAGGCTTTGACATGGCATTCCGGTATCGGCTGGAGCTGTACGTGCTCGTGTTCCTGCTGATGGTACTGGCCTGGGTGCGGCACAAGGAGAATATCAAAAGACTGCTGGCAGGTACGGAGAATCCATTCAGGAGCAAGAAATAAGGAACTGTGCAAAAATAACTTGCCTTTTTGCGCAGCTCCTAAGTCAGGATCGGCTTGAAAAAAAACAGGAAAGGAAACTGTTGAGACAGTTTGGAAGGTGAGAATATGGCGAATATCGGTGTGATCGGCGCAGGAAGCTGGGGAACAGCGCTCAGCGTCTTGTTGCATAACAATGGAAATGAAGTGGCGGTGTGGTCCATTGACCCTGCGGAAGTGCAGATGCTCAATGAAAAGCGGGAGCATGAGAAAAAGCTGCCGGGCGTGAAGCTGCCGGAGGATATGAAGATTACGGGAGACCTGGAAGGGACGATAAAAGGAAAGGATTTTCTGGTCCTTGCGGTTCCGTCCCCGTTTACCAGGGCGACGGCAAAAAAGATGTCTCCTTTCGTTGCAGAGGGGCAGATCATTGTGGATGTGGCAAAGGGGATTGAGGAGAGCACTCTGATGACCCTTTCCCGGCAGATCGAGGAAGAGATTCCCCAGGCGGATGTGGCGGTGCTGTCCGGCCCCAGCCATGCGGAGGAAGTGGGACGGGGGCTGCCAACGACCTGCGTCATCGGGGCGCGGACGAAGAAAACGGCGGAATATCTGCAGTCCGTCTTTATCAGCAAGGTATTCCGGGTCTATACCAGCCCGGATATCTTAGGGATCGAGCTGGGCGGCTCCCTGAAAAATGTGATCGCCCTGGCGGCCGGAATCGCGGACGGCCTGGGCTACGGCGATAATACCAAGGCCGCGCTGATCACCAGAGGAATCGCGGAGATCTCAAGGCTGGGAGTGAAGATGGGCGGAAGGATCGAGAGTTTTACCGGGCTGACCGGTATCGGCGACCTGATCGTGACCTGTGCCAGCGTTCACAGCCGGAACCGGAAGGCAGGCTTCTTGATCGGACAGGGCAGGACCATGGAGCAGGCCATGGAAGAAGTTCAGATGGTGGTGGAGGGCGTGTATTCCGCCAAAGCCGCCAAAAAGCTGGCCCAGCAGTATCAGGTGTCCATGCCCATCGTGGAAGCGGTCAATGAAGTCCTGTTCGAAGGAAAGAACCCGGCAGAGGCCGTGGACGGGCTGATGATGCGCGCTTCCCGCAGTGAAAACGCGTCGCTGCCCTGGGAAGAATGATAGCTTGAACCGAAAAAACAGAGCTGGAAATTATTTTTCCAGCTCTGATATATCAACACCAAAATTAGAAAGCCGTCATTCATGCATGGGACATCCCTGTGCGGAGGGGGCTCCGCTTGCTACCCGCAGAAGCGCCCGCTCATAGATCATTTCCCCGGCGATGCTGATGGCGATCTCTTCTGGTGTCACGGCCTTGATGGCGGTACCGATGGGGGAGTGCACCCGTGCGATCGCTTCCTCTGAAATCCCGCTCTCCCGAAGCTTTCCGTTCACAAAGGCGATCTTCCGGCGGGAGCCGATGACTCCCACATAGGCGAGGGGCTGCCGCAGTACCTGTTCCTGAACGGCCAGGTCATGGCTGTGGCCGTTGGTCATGATGACCACATAGTCTGACGGCCCCAGGCTGATGTAATCGGCAATCCGCATATAATCGCCGCAGATCACCTCTTCGGCTTCCGGAAACAGTTCCTTTGCGGACAATTCCGGTCTGTTATCCATCACGGTGATCCGAAAACCGATCCTGCTGAGCACCGGAACCAGTGCCTGGGCGCAGTGTCCGCCGCCGAAGATGACGGCACGGTCCATGACCGGCAGGGGCATGATAAAATATTCTTCGGTTTTCAGACAGCCGTCCTTTGGAGGAAGGGCCGTATCCTCCGGGCAGGTGCCCAGGATCCTTTTTCCCTCCTCATCCAGCAGGGCGGGAAAAGAGCCGTCCATGTTCAAAAGAAGCCATCCCGGCTGATGCGCGGAGAGCATGGAAAGCAGCTTCGCGGACAATTCCATCCATTTGGGATCCGAGGAATCGATAAACTGGAACTGTACGGATACCTCGCCGCCGCAGACCATGCCGATGTCCTCGCCGGTATTCTGGCGCAGGCAGAAATAGTGGTCTCCAGACTGCCGGTTTTTCAGCAGTTCCAGCGCGATCTCCTCGGAGCGCAGTTCCACGGCTCCGCCGCCGATGGTGCCAAGAAGCCGTCCGCTTTCGCCTGTGAGCATCTGGCTTCCCGCACCCCGGGGGGAAGAGCCGTCCTTAGAAACAATCGTCACAAGCACCAGGTCATGATGCTTCTCCAGTTCATATATGATTTTTGAAAATATAGCATTCATAGTTCAAATTCTCCTTCATAAATAAGCAAAATGCCGTCCAAACAGCTCCTGAAGGCTCTCCTCCGCCTCCTGGCAGAAAGCATCGTAGCTTTGCATCAGCTTTTTTGCCTCTGGCGTTACACAGGAAAAACCGCCGTCCTTCCCCCCCTGGCGGCTCTCGATCACAGAGTGTCCAAGCTGCTCTTCCAGGGTGGAGACGATCTTGCGTCCCTTGGTGTAGGAGATCCCCATATGGCGGCAGGCACTGGACAGGGAGCCGGTCTCCTCCACCAGCCGCAGGACCTGATGGGCGCCCGGACCGTAGAAGGGACGCTCCCTGAGAAGCTGGAAACGGAAGCAGGGACGGATCTCCGACAGATCGTGGCTTTCTACCAGACGTTCACAGGAAGTGGCTTTTTGGATATTGGTCAACACTCCCTCGTCCTCTACTTCCAGGATCCGGCGGTTCAGACCGGAAGCACGGATGGCCCCGGAAAGGCCGTCTTTCCCCCTGTAGGAGAGAATCACCGGGATATGCTCCGCCTGCAGAAGCACCGGGTGGCCGCAGCGTCCGCAGCAGGAGGGGATGCGTACATCACCGTCCGCATTCATCAGGGTATGTACAGTTTTTATGGAAAATAAGGGAACATCCGTGTGGGTGATCAAAACCTGCGTACATTTGTCCTGCAGATAGGTCAATCCCATCTTGATGCTGTCCAGCATCTCATAGCTGTCGGGGCTTTGCAGAAAGACCAGGTTCATATGGGAAACCAGCTTTTCGGTCTTGCGGTCATCACTCCCGCAGACCAGAACAATCCGCCGGATGCCCGACTGCTGGAACAGCAGGGCGATCCGCTGGACTGCGGGAATCGTGCCGATCTGCTTCTCCGGTTCAAATCGCTTCTTGCCGGATGTCCTTCCGGCAGCAATGATCAATGCGGCTGTCATAAGATGTCTCCTTTCGTAACGGCAGGAAGTAGGTTTTCGGTAAACGGATGTTTCTTTCTGATCTTTTAAAAGTATAGCACAGACGCTGAAAAAAATACAGGGAAAAAGCCTGCTGCCGTGTATTTCCCTATAGCAGCAGGTTTTTTGTTGCTGTTTGCAGCGGTACCGGACAGTGCGTTCAGATGTCCGGTCTCTCAGATCGTGCCGTTGTAAAGATTGGTAAGCTGTTCATCCGTAAGTTCTACATGATAGAACAGACTGAAAAATTCGCGGACCTCTTCGTCTACGTCAAAGTTCAGATACTCGGGATAGATCAGCCAGGACAGCCAGCGGATCCCGATAATGCGGTTTGGTCCAGGCGGACGGTCCACCCAGGCAAAAGGCGCATTGGGAGTACCGTATACCTTTTGCTCCTGAACTGCTTTCAGGGACGCATAATCCGGATTTTCCAGAATACTCGCCGCCGCGCTCTTACCGGTGATATCGGCCTTGGGCTCTCCGTTGACTACAATCACATCCGGATTCCACGCAAGAAGCTGCTCCGCGGAGATCTGCACCCGGGAGCCGTCTCCCAGCTCCAGATCCGCCACGTTGACGGCATTGACCATGTCGATGATCTGGGCATGGCCGGAGCCTGCCGGAG
>CATLCV010000066.1 GCA_949893755.1 uncultured Lachnospiraceae bacterium
CACAAAGACATGGGGCGGTTTATTTCTGTTGCACTGGCCTTGGAGTCACCTCCACCGGACGTTATCCGGCATCCTGCCCTGTGAAGCCCGGACTTTCCTCGTCTGCAGCCTTTCGGCTCCCGCAGCCGCGATTGTCTGTCTTACTTAAACCTGAATCCACTGTTTCTGCTGCTCTGAGCATCCATTACGGCACCCCCGGGTCCTTCAGCAGACCATCGCCGTCCGCCGCCGTAGTCGCCAGCTCGTCGCACCGCTCATTCTGAGGATGCCCGGCATGTCCCTTGATCCAGTGGAATGTCACTTCATGATCTTTTTTCGCCTCCAGAAGGCGCTTCCAGAGATCTACATTCTTCACCTCTTCGTTTTTTCCGCGCTTCCACCCCTTCTTGACCCAGCCCTCGATCCAGTGCTGGTTGAAGGCGTTGACCACATACTGGGAATCCGAATAGACCTCCACCTGACAGGGGCGGTTCAGAGCTTCCAGTCCCACGATCACCGCCATCATCTCCATCCGGTTATTGGTGGTCTTCACATATCCCTGGGACAGCTCCTTCGTATGCAGTTCTCCCTTCGGATCCACATATTCCAGCACCGCGCCATAGCCGCCGGGCCCATGCGGGTTGCCCCGGGCCGAACCGTCCGTATATAATTTCACCTGCATTTTTTTCTCCGTCCTTCCCTGATCCCCGGTTCCGGAATCCAATGTCCATACTAGTGTACTGTAGTTCATTTTGCGAAATATGGCACAGCACTAGCAGGGGCAAATAACAAACATTGCAGCATAGCAAAGTCTGACTGCTTCACGGCAGTAAAAAGGTCTGCCCCGGCTCCCGGATCTCCATGATCCGCTCCCTGTATTCTGCCGTACATGCCTCTTTCTTAAGCCGTTCAAAAATTCCATAGTCATTCCAGAAATGCATGGGAAACACGCATTTGGTCCGGGTATGCTGCATAAAGAAATCCAGCCCTTCTGCATACTGCCCTTCCAGTCTGGGATCTACGGGAACAAATGCCGCATCGATGGTCTCACCGCCGATCTTTTGAATCTCCCGCTCATAGCTCCGGCGCATCATCTTCACATAGTCTTCGCCCTCTTCATCCCAGTACCATGCATTCAGATCCCCTGCATGATAAAGGACCTTCCCCTGATATTGAACCAGAAAAGCAACTCCCTCATCCGTAGAGCACAGGGTTCGGATCCGGCATTCCTGCACGTCCAGCTCTTCCTCCGGCTTTACAAACCATATATTTTCTTCCCGGCCCCCGTGCTTCAATGCATCCCTTTTGATATCTTTTGATAAAATGTAAAAGGTATGGGGCATCTTCTCCTGATATTCAAATATCCTTCTCTGATAGTGGTCCTGGTGCGCGTGGCTTGAAAAAATGAAAAGCTTCTTTCCCGGATCCAGCTCCGGCAGCTCACCGCGGTAGTAGTCAAACAGGAAATACGCATCCTCCAGCTCCGCCAGAAATCCACTATGCTCGATATATACCACTTTGATCATACGGTAACCTCACTCCTTGCCCAAAGAACTGTAAAACAAAATCTTCCTTCACGGTGCCTTGCGCCCTGCCGCAAAGCATCCGGTCAGTAAAGCTGCAATTTTTCAGACATTCAGCATCTCCACCGCACGCACCAGCTCCGGCAGGATAAATTCGATCCCTTCCTTTGCCAGCTTCGCGCTGTCCGGAAGGTTCACCATGACCGTCCGGTTGCGGATGCCGGCTGCCGACCGGTCCAGTATGATTTTTTTGGAATACCGGATACCGTATGCCCGGATGGCCTCCGGAATCCCCGGAAGCAGGCGTTCCGCCGCATCTGTCAGAGCATCCGGCGCGCAGTTCTTTTTCAGGACGCCTGTGGACCCTACCGTCAGGATCAGCTGCACCGAGCCGGTATCCGCCAGCTGTCTTAAGACTGCTTCCACCACAGTCCGGTCCTCCGGCAGCACCCCTGCCTTGACGTCGAATCCCACCTGCTCCACGACACGCTTCACCGCCGTTCCCGCGGCGCTCTCCTGCTTTGCCTTATATGCCCTTGTACTGACCGTAAATACCGCTGCCTTCATGATACCAGTCCTCTTTCACTTTATAACATTTCCAAACACTGCAACAGGCGAAAGCTGATTTCCGATTGCAGCTCGGATCTTTTACATTGCGAATATCTTCTCCGCATATTCATTGGCTTTTGCAAAAATTTCTTCTTTGGAGGAATCCAGATAGAATTCCCCGTCCTGATACAGCACCTTCCCGCCGATCATCGTCATCTTCACATTCGACTTGCTCCCGCTGTACACCAGGTTTTTGTCCAGGTTGCGGATGGGCTGCATATTGGGCTGGTTCAGGTCGATCAGGATCAGATCCGCCTTTTTGCCCGGTGCAATGCTGTCGCACTCCGGCAGTCCGCAGGCATGGGCACCGTTCACCGTTGCCATTTTCAGCACTTCCCTTGCCGGAACCGCCTCAGGATCGTCGCAGACCGCCTTCTGCAGCCCGGTCACCAAAAACATCTCCCGGAACATATCCAGACAGTTGTTGCTGGCCGCCCCGTCCGTTCCGATGGCTACCGGGATCCCCATCTCCAGATACCGCTTGATGGGCGCGATCCCGCTTGCCAGCTTCAGATTGGACGCCGGATTGGTGACCACGTAAATCCCCCGTTTTTTGATGATCTCATAATCGGTCTCGTCCATGTGTACACAGTGGAACAGCGTGCCGCCGTATCGGAACAGCCCCAGAGAGTCCATATAAGCAACCGGAGACATGCCTGAACGCTTGCGGCACTCTTCGACTTCCTTACGCGTCTCGGAGCAGTGCACGGAAACCGGAGCCTGATACCGTTCCGCCAGCGCCGCGATCCCTTCCATCAGCTCCCTGCTGGTGGTATACTCCGCGTGGAAACCGATCCGATGGCTGATCAGCCGTGCCGGGTCAATATTCAGCCGCAGATAGTCCTTTTCCACCTGGTCCACGGTACCGCCGAAATTGTTGATGCTGTCGCAGAACACATACCGGAACCCGGTGTCCTTTGCCGCCCGCGCCCCGTCGTCCACGTAGAAATACATATCATATGCCGTCGTGATCCCGCTGGTCAGGTATTCCATGAATGCCAGCTTGGTAAACCAGTAAAGGCTTTCTCCTGTGAGCTTCCCTTCCGCCGGAAACACCTTGTTATACAGCCATTCATCCAGCTTTAAGTCGTCCGCATGGGAACGCAGGAAGGTCATGGCCGAATGGGTATGGGCGTTCTTGAAGCCCGGCATCAGCAGATTGCCCTGTCCGTCGATCTCCCTGTCCCAGGCTTTTCCGTCCTTACGCTCAGGACCCGCGTAGGTAATGGTATCATCCTGGATCCATACCTCTCCCTGAAAGATATCTTTCCCTTCTTCCATGGTCAGTATTCTTACATTATAAATTCTTGTGTTCATGGATTTCCTTTTTCCTCACTTTCACAGCTTCCTGATGATCTGGGTCACCAGACGCTCAAAATCCTCTGCCCGTTTATCCGCCGCAATCTGCACATCCTCATGCTTTAGCTTCTCCTTGGAGATCCCGCTTGCCATATTGGATACGCAGGAAATGCCGCACACCCGGATGTCCGCGTGCCGTGCCGCCAGTGCCTCGCCTGCCGTGCTCATGCCCACCGCATCCGCGCCCAGCGCCGCGAACATGCGGATCTCTGCCGGGCTTTCGTAATTCGGCCCGGTGGTCTGCACATAGACTCCTTCCCGGATGGGGATCCCCTCTTCTTTGGAAGTCTCCCGAATGATATCCTGGAGCTCCGGGTCATAGATATTGGACATATCTGGGAATCGAAGCCCCAGCTCCGACACATTTTCCCCGATCAGGGGAGAGGGAACAAAATTGGAGATCTGGTCCGTGATCATCATGAAATCTCCCACCTGGAAATTCCGGTTGATCCCGCCGGACGCATTGGTCAAAAACAGCACCTCGATCCCCAAAAGCTTCATCACCCGAATCGGCAGCACCACCTCCTGGGGCGTATACCCTTCGTAAAAATGGACCCGTCCCTTCATCACCACTGCCGGCACATCGCCGATATACCCAAACAGGAATCTTCCGTCATGGCCTGCCACCGTGGAGACCGGGAAATCCGGGATATCCCCATATGGAATCTCACACTCCACCTTCATATTCCTGGCATAATTGCCCAGCCCGGAGCCCAGGATCAGACCCACCCTGGGCTGAAAATCCGTAACTGTCCTGCAATATTCATAACATGCTTTTACCTTTTCATACTGTCTGCTCATCTATCCTATCTCCTCCTTAAGCCTTGTGACACTTCGCCGAAATGAGATGCCCCGGGGGTACATTGCCCTCCTTTGTCCCCCACAGACTTCCTGCGCAGGATCCCTGCTTTGCCGCTACCGGGAACACTTCCATACCAGCTCGTCCCATCTCCGGTCCACTTCCTTCTGGAACTCCCCGATCAGGTGCTCGTTTTCTTTCTTAAACAGATGCTTGAACCGCCCCTGCTTTACCAGGAAGTCCTCGATCGGAAGCTTCTTCTTGGGCTCGTAGTTGAGGATCCATTTTCCTTCCACGACCTCGAACAGCGGCCAGTAGCAAGTCTCCACTCCCAATTTGCAGATCTCCATGATATCCGGCGTGTTGTATCTCCATCCGCGCGGACAGGGCGCCATGATATTTAAAAATGCCGCGCCCGGCGTATAGATCGCCTTCTCCGACTTAATGTGGAGATCCTTAAAGTTCTGTACAAATGTGGTCTGTGCCACGTAGGGGATGTCATGGCTTGCGATGATCGCCGCAAGATCCTTCCGGTTCTGGGGCTTTCCGTTGCTCTTCGTGCCTACCGGTGTGGTCGTCGTATCCGCATACATGGGGGTTGCGGAGGAACGCTGGATCCCGGTGTTCATGTAAGCGCCGTTGTCATAGCACACATACACCATGTCGTGATTCCGTTCCATGGCGCCGGACAGTGACTGGAAACCGATGTCATAGGTTCCGCCGTCTCCTCCGAAGGTGATGAACTTGTACGTCGCATCCAGCTTCCCTTTTCTCTTCAATGCCTGATAAGCGCCTTCCACGCCGCTCAAGGTCGCACCCGCGTTTTCAAAAGCATTGTGGATGTAGCTGTCCTCCCATGCCGTATAAGGATAGGTAAATGTTGAGACCTCCAGACAGCCGGTGGCATTGCCGATCACGGCCTTATCTCCTTCATGGAGCCCACGCAGGACATTGCGCACCGCAATGGTCCCGCCGCATCCCGCGCACATCCGATGTCCGGGAGCCAGACGCTCCGGCTTGTTCATGGTTTCTTTAAAATTGTAGCTCATATCCTGTCCCCCCCTATTCTCGAATTCCCAGATAGCGATAGGTTTCCCCTGCATCGCCGTCTTCTGCAATCTGTTTCAGGGCTGCAAAAATATGCTCCATATCTTCCACGCGCACGTCCCGTCCTCCCAGTCCGTAGATATAATTCACTGCCAGGGCCTGAGAACGTGCACGGAACAATGCTGCCATCACATCCGCGCCCAGCGGTCCTCCGTGATTCGTATAGCCTTCCGCACGGTCCATGACCGCAACAGCCTTCACCCCGGATAAAGCCTGCGCGATCTCCTCTGCCGGGAAGGGGCGGTACATCCGGATCTTCACCAGTCCCACCTTCTCGCCCTTTGCCCGCAGTCCGTCGATGGCATCCTTGGTGGTGCCTGCCGCAGACCCGATCATCACTACGGCCAGCTCGGCGTCTTCCATGCAATATTCTTCAAACAGTCCGTATTTCCTGCCGGACAATGCGGCAAATTCCTTCGCCGTCTCCAGCACCACCCGGCTTACATGCTTCATGCCCTCGGCCTGGTTCCGTTTTGCTTCCATATAATAATCCGTAATGGAATAAGGGCCTACCGCCATGGGGCAGTCCGGATTCAGCAGATAGTTTTCCGGCTCATACTCTCCTACAAAGCTCCGTACCTCTTCGTCCTCCAGCAATTCCATATTCTCCACCGCGTGACTGGTAATAAATCCGTCCTGGCAGATCATGATGGGCAGCCTGACATCCGGATGCTCGGAAATCCGGTACGCCTGCACCATATTGTCATAAGCCTCCTGGTTGTTCTCCGCATACAGCTGGATCCATCCCGAATCCCGCGCGCCCATGCTGTCCGAATGGTCGCAGTTGATGTTGATGGGACCCGACAGGGCGCGGTTCACCAGCGCCAGTGCCAGAGGCAGGCGGTTGGACGCCGCAATATATAATTCCTCCCACATGTAGGCCAGTCCGCAGGAGGAGGTGGCTGTCAGGCTCCTTGCGCCCGCCGCTGAGGCACCGATCGCCGCGCTCATGGAACTGTGCTCGCTCTCCACCGGAATGAACTCTGTATCCACCTGTCCGTTTGCCACAAAGGAAGCAAAATACTGGGGGATCTCCGTGGACGGTGTGATGGGAAACGCCGGAAATACATCCGGGTTGATCTGGCGCAGCGCGATCGCCACTGCCTCATTTCCTGATAAACGGTCTCTCTTTGCCATGTCAGTTCACCCCTTCCATCGTGATCGCTCCGAAGGGACATGCCTTCACGCAGATCCCGCAGCCCTTGCAGTGCTCATAGTCAAATGCCCCCCGCTTATAATCCGCAACCGGGATGCAGCTGTCCGGACAGACCGGAACACACAGCAGACATTGTTTGCATTTTTCCTCGATAAACTCCGGCTTGTCCGTAGACCACTCACCGGTATTGAACTCCCTGGATGTGCCGGCTCCCGCAATCACCATGCCTTCCGTCAGGTCCTTCCATCCCGCTTTCACACCTAATTTACTGATATCTGCCGCCATCACCGCACCTCCTTAAGCGCCATCTTCAACGCCGCCATGTTGCCCTCGATCACTTCCGGCTTTCCGGCAAATTTGTGGGAGAAGGACGCTTTCATCTCTTTTAAAAAGGTCTCTTCCTCCATGATCCCCGCCACCTTCACAATGGCTGCCAGCATGGGCGTATTGGGGAAATATCTTCCCATCGTCGCCATGGATACCTTGTGGGCGTCAATGATATAGACCTCCCCCTCGTATCCTTTCAGATGGGGAATGATCTCTTCCTTCGTGCGCTGGGTATTCACCAGGATTGCCCCGTCCTTTTTCAGTCCGGAGGTCACATCCACAGCCTCCAGAAGGGATTCATCCACAACCACCACATACTGGGGATCATAGATATTGGAATGCACCCGGATCACCTGGTCGCTGATCCGATTATATGCGGTAATGGGCGCGCCCATACGCTCCGGGCCGTATTCCGGAAATCCCTGGACATACTTTCCTGTCTGGAATGCGACATCCGCCAGCAAAAGCGCCGCCGTCTTGGCACCCTGGCCGCCCCGGCCGTGCCATCTGATCTCTGTCAGGTTCCTCATGTTCTTTCTTCCTTTCTATACGCACTCTGGCAGTGTCTTGAAAAAACAAAAACACTGCCAGTTTTTATCTTATCGGATTATCATTTGATCAAAAGTGACTTTCCTGTCATCTCCGCCGGCTGCTCCAGTCCCATCAGCTCGATCAGGGTCGGCGCGATATCCGCCAGGCATCCGCCCTCCCGAAGCTGATAAGCCGGGTCTGCATTGACCAGGATAAATGGCACTGGATTGGTCGTATGAGCGGTAAATGGCTCTCCGTTCTCCTCGTCGATCAGCTGCTCCGCATTGCCGTGGTCTGCGCAGATGAACATCTGTCCGTTCACTTCCTTCACTGCGTCCACCGCTCTGCCCACGCATTTGTCCACCGCTTCGATAGCCTGGATCGCCGCCGCTTCCACGCCGGTGTGTCCTACCATATCCGGATTGGCAAAGTTGATGATGATCACGTCATAGGTTCCGGACTTGATCGCCTGCACCAGCTTGTCGCATACTTCATATGCGCTCATCTCCGGCTTCAGGTCATAGGTGGCAACCTTGGGGGACTTTACAAGGATCCGGTCCTCGCCTTCATTGGGCTCTTCTACACCGCCGTTGAAGAAGAAGGTAACATGAGCGTACTTTTCCGTCTCTGCCAGACGCGCCTGCTTCAGGCCGTTCTTTGCAAGGAACTGTCCGAATGTATTGGTGATCTCTTCCTTTGCAAAAGCAACCAGCTTGTTCTCGATCGTCACATCATATTCCGTGAAGCAAACATAGGTCGTCTTGATGCGCGGACCTCTGTCAAAGCCGCCGAAATTGTCATCACAGAAGGTTCTTGTGATCTCTCTTGCACGGTCCGGACGGAAATTGTAAAAGATGATGGAGTCATTGTCCTGGATCGTAGCCACCGGAGCTCCGTTCTTCATCACAACCGTGGGAAGCACAAATTCATCCGTCGCGTCCGCATCATAGGAAGCCTGGATTCCTGCCGGTCCGGACTCCGCAGTCTCGCCGATCCCCTTTACCAGCGCGTTGTAGGCTTTTTCCACACGCTCCCAGCGGTTATCCCGGTCCATCGCGTAATAACGTCCCATCACGCTTGCGACCTCACCCACACCGATCTCTTTCATCTTTTCTTCCAACTGTTCTACGTATTCCTTGCCGGATGCCGGAGGCGTATCACGTCCGTCCAGGAAGCAGTGTACATACACCTTCTGGATGCCCTGCCTCTTCGCCAGCTCCAGCAGTCCGTAAATGTGTTCATTGTGGCTGTGCACGCCTCCGTCGGAAACCAGTCCGAACATATGCAGCGAGGAGTCATGCGCCTTTACATTTTCGCAGGCTGCCAGAAGAGCCTTGTTCTCGAAAAAGTCTCCGTCCTGGATCGCCTTTGTGATCTTGGTCAGATCCTGGTATACGATCCTGCCGGCGCCCATATTCAGATGTCCGACCTCAGAATTGCCCATCTGTCCGTCCGGCAGCCCCACTGCAAGGCCGCTTGCATTTCCCTTGACAAAAGGATACTCGGCCATCAGCTTATCCATGACCGGGGTCTTTCCCTGTGCAACGGCATTTCCGGTTGTATTGTCATTTAATCCATAACCATCAAGAATCATTAATACAGTTGGTTTTTTGCTCATTGTCCTTCTCCTTTTAAACACTGAAATTGTAACAGTTCTGTCACCTAAAAGTCCAGTATCTATTGTACATGCTTTTTCCCTTTTTTGCAAACATCTTTTCTATAGAAAAGCAAAAAAATCCCCCGCTTAGTTTCAAACGGGGGAAATCATTACGATTCACAGTCTTTATTTGTAATTCACGATCTTGCCGAAGTCAGCCTTCAAAGAAGCGCCGCCTACCAGGCCGCCGTCGATATCTGCCTGCGCAAACAGATCCGCTGCTGTTGCAGCATTGACAGATCCGCCGTACTGGATGCGGATTGCTTCTGCTGTCGCGTCATCATATACTTCCGCGATGCATGCACGGATTCCTGCGCAGACTTCCTGTGCCTGCTCTGTGGTCGCGGTCTTGCCGGTTCCGATCGCCCAGATCGGCTCATAAGCGATCACTGCGGTCTTTGCCTGATCTGCGGTCACGTTCTGGAATCCAACCTTCACCTGCTGGCGGATGAAGTCCATGGTCACACCCTGCTCTCTCTGCTCCAGGCTCTCGCCGCAGCACATGATCGGTGTAATGCCGTGCTCAAACGCCTTAAGTACCTTTTTGTTCACGTCTTCGTTGGTCTCGCCGAAGTACTCTCTTCTCTCGGAATGTCCGAGAACCACATACTTCACGCCTGCGTCTACCAGCATGTTCGGGGAGATCTCTCCGGTATATGCTCCGCTCTCCTCAAAGTACATATTCTCCGCGCCCACCTGGATGTTGGTGCCCTTTGCAGCTTCCACAACCGGAACGATGTCGATCGCCGGTACACAGAATACAACGTCCACTTCTTCATTTGCAACCAACGGTTTCAGTTCCTCCACCAGAGCAACCGCCTCGCTCGGTGTTTTGTTCATTTTCCAGTTGCCTGCGATAATTTTCTTTCTTGCCATGATATGGTCTCCTTTATCTAATTTACTTTATGATCCAATGGATCTGCTTTTTTACGTGATGTTCTCCTCACCTTCGTTCGGAGAACTAAGTAAATTCTAAGTTCAACCAGGCATATTCATGCCTGGTTTCTCTAAGAATTTACTTATTGTTAGCCGCCGCAACGCCCGGCAGTTCTTTTCCTTCCAGGAATTCCAGTGATGCTCCGCCGCCGGTGGAGATGTGGGTCATCTTGTCGCCGTAGCCGAGCTGGTTCACTGCCGCTGCGGAATCTCCGCCGCCGATGATGGTCACAGCGTCCGTATCCGCCAGTGCCTTTGCCACTGCTTCGGTTCCTGCCGCGAACTTGGGCATCTCAAATGCGCCCATCGGTCCGTTCCATACAACGGTCTTCGCTTCCTTCACTGCGTCTGCATAGATCTTCGCAGTCTCCGGTCCGATGTCAAGTCCTTGCCAGCCGTCCGGAATCTCACCGTTTCCGACGATCTTTGTATTGGCATCGTTGGAGAAATCATCTGCGATCACATTGTCAACCGGAAGAAGAAGCTTCACGCCCTTATCCTCTGCCTTTTTGATCATGTCCAGTGCATACTGGCAGTAATCTTCCTCTAACAGAGACTTTCCTACGCTTCCGCCCTGTGCCTTGCTGAATGTGTAGGACATTCCGCCGCCGATGATCAGAGTATCTACCTTCTCTAAAAGGTTTTCGATCACAGAAATCTTGCTGGATACCTTCGCTCCGCCCAGGATCGCCACAAACGGACGCTCCGGATTGTTCACTGCGTTGCCAAGGAAATCAATCTCCTTCTGCATCAGATAACCTACTGCAGCCGTATCCACGAACTGGGTCACGCCTACGTTGGAGCAGTGCGCCCTGTGAGCGGTGCCGAACGCGTCGTTTACAAATACATCGCAGAGGGAAGCCAGGTCTTTGCTGAATGCTTCGCCGTTCTTGGTCTCTTCGATCCTGTAACGGGTATTCTCCAGAAGAATGATCTCACCGTCCGAAAGAGCCTCTGCCGCTGCCTTAGCATTCGGTCCCACTACTTCCGGATCTGCCGCGAATTTTACTTCCTGGCCGAGCAGCTCGGATAATCTGGCTGCAACAGGAGCCAGGGATAATTCCGGCTTCGGCTCTCCCTTCGGCTTGCCCAGGTGGGAGCAGAGAATGATCCTTCCGCCGTCCGCAACCAGCTTCTTGATTGTCGGAAGCGCCGCAACGAGACGGTTCTCATCGGTGATCTTCCCATCGATCAACGGCACGTTGAAATCGCATCTTACCAGGACTTTTTTCCCCTTTACATTAATATCGTCTACTGATTTTTTATTAAGCATGTCATTGCCTCCCTGTTTTCATTGAAAAAACATTGTAAAAAAAGGAGTCCGGTCCCATTATAAGACCGGACCCCTTCGTGAGTCTATTTCAGAATCAAATCTGACGGATTCAGTTTTCTCTGAAAGCCTGTCCTACAGTAATGTTCCAAAATGCTTGATCGTTCTTACCATCTGGCTTGTGTAAGAATTCTCATTGTCATACCATGAAACAACCTGTACTTCTGTTGTACCGTTGTCAAGCGGCATAGCCATTGTCTGAGTAGAATCAAACAGAGAACCAAATCTCATACCAACGATATCGCTGGATACGATCTCATCAACGTTGTATCCGAAGGACTCATTGGAAGCAGCCTTCATAGCGTCGTTGATCTGGTCAACAGTTACGTTGCCTTCTACTACTGCTGTCAGGATTGTGGTGGATCCGGTCGGAGTCGGGATACGCTGAGCAGCTCCGATCAGTTTTCCGTTCAGTTCCGGAATAACCAGTCCGATTGCCTTTGCAGCGCCTGTGCTGTTCGGAACGATATTCACTGCTGCTGCACGGGATCTTCTCAGATCGCCTTTTCTCTGCGGTCCGTCAAGTGTCATCTGGTCGCCTGTGTAAGCGTGGATGGTGCACATGATACCGGACTTGATCGGTGCAAGGTCATTCAGAGCCTTTGCCATCGGTGCAAGGCAGTTTGTTGTACAGGATGCTGCGGAGATGATCTGATCATCCTTTGTCAGCTTGTCATGGTTTACGTTGTAAACGATAGTCGGAAGGTCATTTCCAGCCGGAGCTGAGATGATAACATACTTCGCACCTGCATCAATGTGAGCCTGTGCTTTTGCCTTGGATGTATAGAAGCCTGTACACTCCAGAACAACGTCTACGCCGATCTCTCCCCAGGGAAGCTCTGCTGCGCTTGCCTTCGCATAGATCTTGATCTCTTTGCCGTCAACTGTGATAGAATCTTCACCTGCAGTCACCTTATCTGCCAGTTCATACTTACCCTGTGTTGAATCATACTTCAACAGGTGAGCCAGCATCTTCGGGGATGTCAGATCGTTGATCGCTACGATCTCAAAACCTTCTGCTCCGAACATCTGTCTGAATGCAAGACGTCCGATACGTCCAAATCCATTAATCGCTACTTTTACTGCCATGATTAATTCCTCCTAAAAGTTTAAAATGTTAACTGTAACACAGTTATTATGGTGAACTCCCAACAAACCTAAATCAGGCGCAGTTTGTTAAAGATTCATCAACTAGAAATATTGTACTAAATGGGGAACAAAAATTCAAGTCCTAAATCTATTTTTCTGGAAGTTTGTGTAAATCTTATACCCTGCCCGTAAATCCTTTAGTTATTTTTTATAGCCATGCGCTCTTACAGCTTTCGGAAAACCGGCTTTCTCTCCAAAAATTCCGTATAATACTCAAATCCGCATTCCCGCAGGACCTCGGCCGCCCTGCCGAACTCATAGGCAATGTGCTCCGGCTGATGCCCGTCCGCCCCTACGGTGATGATCTCTCCGCCCAATTCCCGGTAGCGCCTGAGCACATCCGGATGGGGGTGGCAGAAGCCGAGCCCGTATTTCAGCCCCGCCGAATTCAGCTCGATCCCTTTCCCCATCTCAATGAGCCGCTTCAAAACCGCATCCAGACAGGGGGCAAACGCCTCGTAAGAATATTCCTTTGTCTTATAAGTTCCATACCGCACAATATAATCCATATGCCCCAGCACGTCAAATGCATCCGTATGCCGGATACTTTCCAGCGTCTCCTCGAACGCCAGGCGGTAGAGCTCCCGGTCCGTCAGCTCCGAAAACCGTTCCCGGTAATAGGGGTCCTTTTTGTCCACCACATGGACCGAACCGATCACAAAATCAAAGGGATATTTTTCCGTGATCTCCCGGCAGAACGCACCTGCGTGCGGCTGCAGCCCCAGCTCGATCCCGATGCGCAGCTCGATCCGCCCCGCATATTGCTCCCGCAGCTTTGTGAGTTTTTGAAAATATACATCCACATCGAACAAAAAGGCATCCTTCCCCAGTTCCTCGCTGAACGGATAATCCCAGTCCATATGGTCTGTGATACAGATTGCTTTCAGTCCTTTTTCCAGCGCCCCCTCCACCATGGCTTCCGGAGCGGTGCTGCTGTCCGTGGAAAAGGATGTATGCATGTGACAGTCACTCGTGATCATAAAATCGTCCCACCTCCCAAAATGTACTCTCCGTCATAGAACACCGCAGCCTGTCCCGGCGTCACGGCCCGCTGGGGCTCCTCAAAGGTGCAGGTCACCTCATCCTTCCCGGTCTTCTCAATGGTCCCCCAGACTCCTCTATGGTTATAACGTATTTTCACAAACACACGTCTGGGTTCCGTCAGGTCTTCTACGGACATAAAATTCACATCCGATACACGCAGAGAATCTGCCAGAGATTCCTCATAGGTTCCGATGACCACCTCCCGGGTCTCAGGCCGGATCTCCAGGACAAACGCCGGATACCCCAAGGCCAGCCCCAGGCCCTTGCGCTGCCCCACCGTATAATGGATGATCCCCTTGTGCTGTCCCAATACCCTGCCGTCCGAAGTCACAAAGTTTCCTTTCTGCAGTTCCTTCCCCGCGTTTCTTTCTATAAAAGAAGCGTAATCCCCGTCCGGTACAAAGCAGATATCCTGGCTGTCCGGCTTTTGGGCCACAGGCAGTCCGATCTGCTCCGCCATCCTGCGGATCTCCTCCTTGGAATATTCTCCCACCGGCATCAGCGTCCGTCTCAGCTGGTCCTGGGTCAGATTGTACAATGCATAGGTCTGATCCTTTGCCGACGCTGCCGACCGGCGGATGGAATACCGGCCGTTCGGCAGCCGTGCCACTCTGGCGTAATGTCCGGTGGCAATAGAATCTGCCCCGATGGACAGGCTCCTGGACAGCAGCGCTTCCCATTTCACATATCGGTTGCAGGCGATACAGGGATTGGGGGTGCGCCCCCGGAGATATTCCTCCGTAAAATAGTCGATCACATGCTCCTGGAATTCCTTCCGGAAATTCATCACATAATAGGGAATGTCCAGGCGGGCCGCCACGCGCCGGGCATCCTCCACGGCGCTCAGGCCGCAGCATCCGCCGTTTTCCTCCTGGAACTCCCGTGCTTCCTCCTGCCAGATCTGCATGGTGACCCCGATCACCTCATAGCCCTGCTCCTTTAACAGACAGGCGGCCACGGAGGAATCCACGCCTCCGGACATCCCCACAACTACCCTGCTCATCAGTATTCCTCTTCTTCCTCGCCTTCATGGATATCCGACTTCGGCTTTTCCAGCCCTTCGATCTGGATGCCGTGCTTCTGGGCATAATCCCAGAGGGCCGCATGGATCGCCTCCTCCGCCAGAAGGGAGCAGTGTACCTTCACCGGCGGCAGTCCGTCCAGCGCCTCCATCACCGCTTTGTTGGTGACCTCCATCGCCTCCTGCACGCTCTTTCCCTTCACCAGCTCCGTTGCCATACTGCTGGTTGCCACTGCCGCGCCGCAGCCAAAGGTCTTGAACTTGACGTCGCGGATGATCTGATCGTCATCGATATCCAGATAAATGCGCATGATGTCTCCGCATTTCGCATTTCCCACCGTACCTACGCCGCTTGCGTTTTCAATTTCTCCAACATTTCTTGGATGCTGGAAATGATCCATTACTTTCTCTGTATACATCATCTTTCCTCCTGATTTTATTTGCCTGCCATTTCCTTTTTGATGAAATCCTCATACAGCGGAGACATGTTCCGCAGATCCTGAACGATCTCCTTTAATGCTTCCACCACGTAGTCCGCCTCTTCCTTCGTGATCTCCTCGCTCAGCGTCATACGCAGGGAACCGTGGGCGATCTCATGGGGAAGGCCGATGGCCAAAAGCACATGAGAGGGATCCAGGGATCCGGAGGTACAGGCCGAGCCGCTGGACGCACAGATCCCCTTCATATCCAGCCTGATCAGCAGAGATTCTCCTTCCACAAAGCGGAAGCTGAAATTGACATTGTTGGGAAGTCTTTTTACCCGGTCCCCGTTCAAACGGCAGTAAGGAATCTCCGACTCGATCCTGCGGATCAGATAGTCCCGCACCTCCTGCTCTTTCCCGGTCCGCTCTATCCTGGTCCGCTCCGCCCGCTCCGCGGCCGCGCCGATCCCCACGATTCCGGGCACATTTTCCGTCCCGGCGCGGCGCCTTCTCTCCTGCGCGCCTCCATGGATAAAGGAACGGATCTTCACACCCCTGCGGATATATAAAAATCCGATTCCCTTGGGGCCGTTGAATTTATGTCCGCTTGCGCTGAGCATGTCGATGTGCAGCTCATCCACGTTGATGGGAACCTGTCCGAATGCCTGCACCGCGTCTGTATGGAACAGGATGCCGTGTTCCCGGGCAATCTGTCCGATCTCCCCGATCGGCTGGATGGTGCCGATCTCATTATTCGCAAACATAACGGAGATCAGGATCGTATCCTCCCGAATGGAGGCCCGAAGCTGTTCCAGATCCACCAGTCCGGCTTCGTCCACATCCAGATATGTCACCTCATAGCCCTTCTTTTCCAAATATTCACAGGTATGCAGAATGGCATGATGCTCAATTTTGCTGGTAATGATATGCTTGCCCTTAGCAGCATAGGCTTCCGCCGCCGCGATCAGCGCCCAGTTGTCCGACTCGCTTCCCCCTGCTGTAAAATATATTTCTTCACTCTTTGCCCCCAGGATCCCGGCGATCTTCTCCCGGCATCCGGTGATCACTTCTTTATTGGCCGCCGCAAATCCGTAGATGCTGGACGGGTTGCCGTAATGCTCCGTAAAATAGGGAAGCATGGCCTCCACCACCTCCGGCGCCGTTTTCGTAGTCGCTGCATTGTCCAGATAAATTAATTTTCCCATGTGTGTATTCCTCCGTTTAATTCTTACAGATATTCCGGTCCGGCGCGTCCTGGCAGCACCGCTTCCGGCTCTCCTCCACAAGCTGGTCCAGCTTGATCTCGTCCACCGTCCGGTTGATGCTCTCATTGATCCTCTGCCAGACATATTTTGTCACACAGCTGTCCGCAATCTGGCAGCCCTCCTCCGGGTTCAGCCCGGAGCACTCCACCGGATCCAGGCTCCCTTCCAGCGCCCGCAGGATATCTCCCACGGAAATATCCGACGCGTCCCTCGCAAGCACATATCCGCCTCCTGCGCCCCGCAGACTTTGCACAAGCCCGCCCTTTTTCAGCATCGACATCAGCTGTTCCAGATAACGCTCTGAAATGTTCTGCCGGTCCGAAATGCTGGTGATGGACACCGGCGCTTCCCCGCTGTACTGCGCCAGATCGATCAATGCGCGCAGCCCGTATCTGCCTTTCGTTGATAATTTCAACCTTCTGCCCTCAACTTTCCAAATGCAGCAGCCCAAGCCAAAAGCCGGATCTGCGGCCCTTTTGTGATGAACCGCTGCCTGATTCTGTAATTCCCAGTATTTCAATCCCTAGCATTTTAATCCCTACAAAAATACTAGGATATCTTTCCGTAATGTAGAATAACACCAGTCTTATGTTCTGTCAAGCCAATTTTAAGAATATGCTATAAAAAACTGTTACTATTCACAGTCAGATAAAAAATGGCAGTCAGATTCGTCAAGCATAGCTTGTAAGAAGCTGATTGACATTTTTTATCTGACTGGAATCAGTCGGTTCACCCACAGAAGCAAAAAATTAAGATGCGCAGCATCGGCAGACAGCTTTGCTGGCTGTTTTTGCGCATGTGGGTGAAATGACTGTGAATAGTAACCAAATACGGTTCACCAAAAGGAGTTTTCTATGTCCAGAAAGCAAACCATCATCCGTGGGACCATCATTCTGACCATCACCGGTTTTTTGAGCCGGTTCATGGGATTCTTTTACCGCATTTTCTTAAGCCGCACCTTCGGGGAGGAAGGCGTGGGGCTGTACCAGCTCATTTTTCCGGTCTATGCGCTCTGCTACTCCCTCACCACCGCCGGGATCGAGACAGCCATCTCCCGGACCGTAGCCCGCAAGGTCTCCCTGGGAAAGGAACGGGAGGCGCGGGAGTTCCTTCTGACCGGGCTTTCCCTTTCCTTTTTTCTGGCCTGTATCTGCATGGTGGCCATGCAGAAAAACGCAGCATTCATCGCCGCCACGATCCTGGGCGATGAACGCTGCATCCCTCTGCTTACTATTCTTTCTTATACGGTCCCCTGTTCCGCCATACATAGCTGCATCTGCGGGTACTGCTACGGACTCAAGCAGACCTCCGTTCCGGCGGCGGCCCAGCTGGTGGAACAGACCACCCGCATAGCCGGAGTCTGGCTGCTGTACCGGCTTCTGATCCAGGACCAGGGAAAGGCTCCCATCACCATCGCCGTCTGCGGGCTTGTGATCGGAGAGTTTTTTTCCGCCCTCTACACCACCAGCATCCTGCCCGGCTTCCTGAAAGGCCGCAGCGTCCTTCGGGTGCTGCACCGGCGCGCTTCTCCTGATCTTCCTGCAAAACGGGCGTTCCCTTCCATGACCGCAGGGATCTTCTGCCGGAATCTGAAAGAACTGCTTCCCCTTTCCGTCCCGCTGACTGCCAACCGGGTCCTGATCAATCTGCTGCAGAGCATTGAAGCCATCTCCATTCCCGGCCGCCTGCAGCGCTTCGGACTGGGCACCTCCGAAGCCTTAAGCCTTTACGGCGTATTAAACGGAATGGCTCTGCCCTGCATTTTATTTCCTTCCGCCGTCACCAGCTCCATTTCCATCATGCTGATGCCCACCGTGGCCGAGATCCAGGCCGCCGATGACCGCCATGAAATGCTGGATATCATCAAGAAGGTAACCGGCGCCTGCTTTACCCTGGGACTGTTCTGCTGCCTCGTCTTCCTGCTGTTCGGCTCCTGGGTCGGGGTCACCCTGTTCGGCAGCCGGACCGCCGGAAAATTCATTCTCACCCTGGCCTGGATCTGTCCCTTCCTTTACACCAACAGCGCCCTTTCCAGCATCATCAACGGGCTCGGAAAAACAAGCAGCACGCTGTTCGTCAACACGTTCAGCCTTCTGATCCGGATCGCCGGGGTGTTCTGTGCCATCCCCCGGTTCGGGATCCAGGGTTACCTCTGGGGCCTCCTCGTCAGCCAGCTTGCGGCCACCCTGCTGTCCGTCTGGATCATCTGCCTCAACATAAGAAACCTAAAAAAGTGCACGTCCTGAACCTGCCCTACATCCCGGCCGCCGTCCGTGTAAGCCTTCCTCCCAGCCGGCTCAGCAGCTCGTTTGTGATGGTCCCGCTCTGGTCTGCCAGGTCCGGGGCCGCCGCCTCCAGGCTGCCGTCCCAGCCGATGAATGCAGCCGTATCTCCCACAAAGATCCCCTGCGCATCGGTAATGTCAACCATCAGCTGGTCCATGCAGATCCGGCCGATCACCGGCACCCTTTGTCCGCGGATCACCGCCTGAGTCCGGCCGCAGGAGAGATTTCGGGGCAGTCCGTCTCCGTAGCCCAACGGAAGCACTGCGATCCGGCTGTCCCGTTCTGCGGTAAATGCCCTGCCATAGCCCACACTTTCGCCCCTTCGGATCTTCCGGATCAGAACCACTTTGGATTTCAGGGAAAGCACCGGCCGCAGGTCCAATTCCAGCCTGGTCCGGTCGCCGGGAGCGCTCAATACCCCGTACAGGGCAATCCCGGCCCGCACATAGTCACAGGGAAGCTCCGGATAATTCAAAAACCCGTAGCTGCTCTGGATATGCACCTTCGGAATGGCAATGCCCCTTTCCTTCAGCTTTTCCAGCAGCCCATAAAAGCTTCCGATCTGCTGCTTCGTAAACCGGACATCCTCTGCTTCCAGACTGTCAGCCGCACAGAGATGGGTATAGATCCCGCAGACCTTCAGATGTTTCATGGAAAACACATGGGCGATCCTGTCCGCCTTTTCCACGCCGAAGCCCAGCCGGTGCATCCCCGTATCCACCTTCACATGCACCTTCACAGCCCTTTGCTGCTGGTTCAAAAGCCGGGCATAGGGATAGTCGATGAGTGTCTGCGTCAGGTCATATCTGCAAAGCTCTTTCGCCCTTTCCGGATCTGTATACCCCAGGATCAGGATTTCCCCGGAAATGCCGAAGCGGCGCAGCCGGATCCCTTCCTCAACAGAGGCTACCGCAAAGGCGTTCACCCCCATCCGGCTGACGCAGACCGCAGCCTCATACATGCCATGACCATAGGCCTCCGCCTTCATGACCGCCATCAGCTCACACCCCGGCTGCATGGCATTTCTGAATTCGTTTACATTGTGCCGCAGATTATCCAGATCCAGTTCGATCCATGCACGGTCCTTCCCCTGTGCGGCAGAATGCCTTCCCCCGCGTTTCTTTTTTCCATACAGGACGCCGTAACCTTCCGCGGCCAATATGCTGCATCCCACGGAAAGGGCGCTGACTGCCAGAAAATGCACCAGGCTGTTTTGGATCAGCAGGCTTTCCAGCCCGGCCAGCTTCGCCAGGAGCCGGACTCCCACGATCATCATGGGGTGGATGATATAGATCAGAAGCGCCCGGGTCCGGATCCTTTCCTTCCGCCTTCCCCGCCGGAACAGAAGCAGACGAAACAGAAAGTACATACAGGGCAGCAAAAACAGATACATACTGTCGTGGCGCTGGATACCAAGCTCCCGCAGCCAAAATCCCTCGCACGACATCAGCAGAAAGGAGACGCCCAGGCCTGCCCCGCAGATCCGCAGAGATAAGCTCTCCCCTCTGGCCGCTTCCTCCGCCGCCATTCCTCCCATCACCAAAAACACCGGCGCGAAAAAAATACCGTTTCTCGTATAGTCTGTGATCTCGAAGAGATTCTGATAAAACGCCTGCAAGAATGGAAGCTTTTCGGCGATCCCATAATAGCTGTCTCCCAGCAGCCCCACAGCATAAAGGCCCAGGGTGACGGTCAGCGCTTTTTGGAATCCCCACTTCCTTACCGCATACCACGCGATCCCCGCGCCGAGCATGGAGGCCGGAAGATACCAGAGATGATACATGGTCCCGTCGAAGACCAGGTCCTTGATCAGCTCCGGCAGAAAATGCTTCTCGGAAAAGTATCCGTTATACAGATTCAGCGGCAGATAGACCGCGATCGAGATTCCATAAAGGACTGCCGTTTTTTTGAGGAATTTCCATAGCCTCCCGGCATCACGGGCGTATGGTGAGATCAGAAAAAATCCCGATGCCATCAGAAAAAAGGGCACTGCCGTGCGTGCAATGATCCGGGTCAGGAAAAAGTCGCCCGTTTCGCTGCAGGAGGCCAGCGGGGAGGTGTGGATCGTGATCACCAGCAGCGCCGCCGCAAGCCTGAATTCATCGATTCCTGTATAAGCTGTTCTGTCATTCATAGTTTCTTCTCCATCTGCCTGTCATGCCAGCCGGTATCGTAAGCCCATCGCTCTGCTGACATCGCCGGGTCACAATAAAGCCGTCCACATTATTGCCGGATATCGTGTAGAGCGAATCCTCGGGCAGTGTGATCGCGGTCGTGCCTGTTTGAAACGCCTCTGTATAAAATATCTCCGTTACCTGACTGCCCTTTGTCCACCGCAGCGGGCTTTGACAGGAGAATTGTTTGATCCATGCCATATATTCCTCCAGCGTCAGCCCGTATTCACTCATGATCTCGGAATGGGGATACCCCACATACCGAAAATGCCATGGCTCATGGCCGATTCCCGTGACCCCTTCCTTCCCCTTCGGGTAGCGCTCGATAAAGCCATACGCCGGAGCAGTTCTCCGGAATCTGTCACAGATTCCCTCATAAGGAAATTCCGGACAGATAAAATCAATGACCTCCTGCTTTAAGCCCAGATCAATCGCCAGGCCGGTCTGATGTTCGCTGTGGTTGGGAACCGCCACATATTTTCGGGTGTACTCCTCTCCGTTCTCCCGCAGGGAGGATTGAAAGATCTCCGTCTGTTCCTCTGCGGAACGGTATCCGCTCACCGGGACGATGCTGTCCCTGCAATGGAGCTTGTCAAAAATCAGATGCAGGATATACACCGCCTCCCGCATCAGAAGGATGTCCGGATATTGTACGTTCACGGGCAGAAGCCTCTCCTCCCCGTTCTCCCGCAGGGGATGATCCGCATTGACCAGAAGCAGGCTTCCCTGATATATTTTTTCATCCGATAATTTCAGCTTCATCATAAGTACAGTCCCAACAGCCTGTCCAAAAGTTCTCCGAAATTCAGGCCGATTCCTTTCATCATATTTGGGTAACGGCTGTGGGAGGTGAATCCGGGAATGGTATTCACTTCGTTGAAAACAATCTCCCCTGCCGTATTTAAGAACATATCCACTCTGGCAAATCCGGAGCAGCCCAGCGCCCTGTAAATGGTTTTTGCCGTCTCCTGGATCCGCCTTTCCATCTCTCTATCCACCCTGGCCGGCATATGGATTCTGGAGGTCTTTAGCGTATATTTTTCCGTATAGTCGAAAAATCCATCCGCCAGTTCGATCTCGTCCACTCTTCCCACGAGCAGCTCCTCTGTTCCCAGCACCGCACAGCCTACCTCAAAGCCATCGATATTTTCTTCGATCACGGCCTTGTCGTCATGCTCCAGAGCCAGCCTGACCGCCGGTTCCAATTCTCTTTCCTCATAGATCTTCGAGATCCCAAAGGAGGATCCCGCCCTGGCCGGTTTGATAAAAAGAGGATACCTCAGGTTTTTCGTCTTTTTTCCCAGCTTTTCCATCTCCCGCCGTTCAACGGTCACCGAGCCCGGAACTGCGATCCCCGCCGCCTCCACAACCCGATGTGCCAGATCCTTGTCCATGCAGAGCGCGGAGGATAAGGTATCACAGCCTGCAACCGGAATGCCTGAGAGCGCAAACAGCCCCTGCACCGTGCCGTCCTCCCCGTTCTTTCCGTGCAGCACAGGAAATGCCAGATCCAGGCGGACCATCCGGTTTCCCTCCGGCCGCAGCTCGATCAGGGCGGATTTGGTCCGGTCCTGGGAAACGGCCGCAGGGATGAGATGAGCCGCATCTTCATGCCAGGTATCCTTCTGGATCCGTTCCAGCTCTCCCTCGTACCGATACCAGTCTCCCTGCCTGGTGATCCCGATCCGGACCACCTCATATTTTTCCAGATCCAGGTTCGCCAGCACCGAACACGCGGACTGCAGCGACACCTCGTATTCTGTTGAACATCCTCCAAAAATAACTGCGATTCTTTTCTTATCCATGTTAATTCTCCTTCTGTGATGATTCCGTCAGTGCCAAAGTCTGCAAAGAAGAAAACTGCCGTATGTATTATGCCGGCTGCAGCCGCAAAGCGGCGGGTTTTCTTTGGAACTGTCGCAAGATATACATATTATTTTGAGACAGTTCCTTAATGCTGTGCCCTCAATATAAAAACAGCAATCTTTGTTCTGACACAAGAATTGTATCAAAATAAAGATTGCTGTTTTTTTGTTTATTCCTAAGGTTTTCCTACTTTTTCATACGTAAATTCTTACGATTTTCTTAACAGGCAGAAACACCAAAACGAAACTTCCATTTGCATTCTGTCAGTTTCGATATGGAACACCTGCCCGATCCGCATACATTGGTATTCAGATTTTACCGCATGGAAGCGTCACTTCAAATTCGATCCTCTCGTCCTCGCTTCTGGCCGTGATCGTCCCCTGGTGCAGCTCCACGATCTCCTTTGCAATAGCAAGTCCCAGACCGGCGCCGCCGCTTCGGGAGCTCCGCGCGGAATCAAGCCGGTAGAACTGTTCGAAGATCCTCTCCAGCTTTTCCTTCGGGATCGTATTGCCCCGGTTGGAAAACCGGATCTTCATAGAATCCCCTTCCTGTGCGGCGCCGATCCGGATCGTACCGCCCTCAAAGCTGTAGTTGACCGCATTTCTCAAAAGGTTGTCCAGGACACGCTGCATCTGATCGACATCGCATCTCAGCGTCATATCCCGTTCCATCTCGAGGCTGCACGTCAGGTTTTTCTCCGACAGCATGGGCTGAAATTCATAAGTCAGCTGTTCCAGAAGGCGGGTCAGGTTCACATTGCTGTATTCCAATGTAATACTGGAAAGGCTGAACCGGGTGATCTCAAAAAACTCATTGATCAGGTCCTCCAGCCGCTCCGCCTTTTCCAGGGAAATGGACAGGTACTTTTCCCGCAGCTCCTCGGAGATCTGCCCTTCATCCCGCAGAAGGGTCAGATATCCGATCACAGAGGTCAGCGGTGTTTTCAGATCATGAGCCAAATAGACCACCAGGTCATTTTTCCGCTGCTCCGCAACCGCCGCCTCTGACTTGCGCTGCTCCAATGTATGCCGGATGTGATTGATCTTCCGCTCCGTCAGGGACAGCTCCGGAGACAGAATGACTTCCCCCGGATTTTCCTCGATCAGGGCGTCAATGCCCCGGTTGATCTCATAAAAATATTTCGTAAAATTCCTTAAATAGATCCACATACTGACCAGAAATATCACAAACAGGCCCATGAGCCAAAACCATTCCAGGTGGTTCCTGAAAAGCCGCTGATAGGTCTCCAATGCCCGGTCATAATCATGATAGATAAACCGGTTCAGAATCCCGACCATAAAGTTTGCGAACCGTCCAAACAAAAAAAGATCGCTGAAAATAAAAAGCAGGACCGCATCGGTTATCAAAAGCAGGGTCGTGCGCAGAAACAGTGTATTCCGCAGCTGCCTGTAGCTGCCATCGTGTCTGTATTTTTCTTTTTTGTTTTTTTGCTGCTTCCCTTTTTTCCTATTCAACCGTATACCCCACTCCCCACACTGTTTTTACAAATTTGGGATGTCTCGCAGGCTCCTTCAGCTTTTCCCGCAGCCTTCCGATATGCGCCATCACAGTATTGTTGTTGTCAATATACTTCTCGCCCCAGACGTTCTCAAACAGTTCCTCAGAGGAGATCACGCTCCCCCTGTGCTCGCACAGATACCAGAGAATGGAAAATTCCATGGGTGTCAATGCGATCTCTTTTCCGTAAAGCATGCACTTGTGGGTATTTTTATTGATGGTCAGCCCGCGGATATCATATTCTTCCGTCAGATGAGCCGCTTCTTCCCCCGAATTGCCGCCATGGTTATACTGCATATACCGGCGGAGCTGCGTCTTGACTCTCGCCACCACCTCCAGCGGATTAAAGGGCTTGGTAATATAGTCATCCGCCCCGATGGTCAGCCCCATGATCTTGTCCATATCCTCCCCGCGGGCCGTCAGCATGATGATGGGGTAAAAATGCTTCTCCCGGATCTTCTGGCAGATCCGGAATCCGTCAATATCCGGCAGCATCACATCCAGGATCGCCAGATCAAACGGTACAGTCTCGACATAGTTCAAAGCTTCGATCCCATTGTAGCATTTCCAGACCGTATATCCGTCATTTTGAAGGCAGACCTCAATCAGATCCGCAATCTCTTTCTCGTCATCCACGATCAAAATCTTTCCGTCCATCTCCGTTGTTTCCTCTTCACTATACGATTCCCAAAAAGGCCTTCATCCATATCGGATTGACATACGCCTCCATAACCAGCCCCATCAATACCATCAGCGCTACAAACACGGTTTTCTGCTTATTCCACCGATTCCGGGGATACAT